>NZ_JASPGQ010000030.1:0-5211 GCF_030229885.1 Corynebacterium sp. MSK204
CAAAATGGTAATAAGAAGGCCGCTGCTTAACCCCTAAGCAGCTTAACTACGTGTCCACGATTTGCGGGCAACCCCACCTCCTAAAGGGCAGAACCCCTCCAAGATTAAGGGACACCGGTCATAAGAAACCGTCCAGTGCGCCACGTGCGCATTGGACGGTCTCACTGGGTTCCCAAAAGAACCAATTATTGAGCGCCCTGTATAGCCACAAAGCTAATACAGAAGCGGGATGGGACCTGACCCCCCGACGTGTCCACTGTCCGGGGGTCAGGCCCAATCGCCGACTGTTCCTACACTCGGACGGATTCCGGATTCCGGATTCCGCTAGCGCGGTGGAATACTTCAGTGACACGTACTGGCTACCCCGATCGCTATGGTGAATTAACTGGTTTCCATGAATTCGCCCTGCAGTCGTTAACGCATGCTCCAAAGCCTCCATGGGCAGCGCATCGGTACGCATCGTCGAGCGTGTAGCAACACCAACAATTTTTCGGCTGAAGACATCCACGACAAACGCGGTATAGGCGAATCCTGACAGGGTGCGAACGTAGGTAATGTCGGCAACCCACAACCTGCCTGGCGCTTGTGCACGAAAGTTTCGCTGGACTAGGTCTGGGCGATGATCCGGTGCCTTCGGGCTAATCGTTGTAACTGGGGTTCGTCCACGTCGGCGGCCGGAAACACCTGCGAGCTTCATCAGTCGTGCGGTCTTGTCGCGGCCGATATGATAGCCTTCACGGTTCATCGCGTGCCACATTTTGCGGATGCCGTAGACCGAGAAATTCTGCGCATGCACACGCTGTATCTCTGGGATGAGAAGGCTATCGCTTAAGGCTCTTGCGCTGGGAACACGTGTGGTGGCTTTACGGTAGCCGCGTGAGGTGATGAATCCACGATCTGCTTGTTTTAGGACTCGGCAGATGGGCCCGGGCCCCAAACTGATCTTTATATGTGTCGATGTAGGAGATCATTTGGTCGTGGGTCGGTCGAGTTCCGCTGCGAAAAAGCCGAAGCAGTCTTAAGAATCCCGTTTGCTCGCTTCAGCTCACGGTTTTCACGGCGCAGACGCTTGAGCTCTTCTTCCATTGTTTCGTGATCCGGCGCTTTGCGGCCGTCTCGTGTGGAGCCGCTGTCGCGGTACCACGCCCGCAACGTGTGGTGAGATACTCCAAGGAGCTCGCCGACCTCCGTGTAAGCGCGTTGCAGTGAGCAAGACTCCAGGCGGACCATTTCGATGATCTGATGGACCGCCTTCTCCTTGAACTCGACGGAATACTTTCTAGGCATAGTTCAATCCTTCCTTACCTGAGGTAGGAACTAAACCCAGGACGCTTCACCCTAGGCGTGTTCCGTTTAGGTTAGGTCGGAAACGAAAAAAGGGCATCAAGGGCGGAAAGTGGGTAATTGCGGTTATATACCGTGAAAAATCGCACCGTAGTGCTTACATCCCGCTGACCACTAGAAACCCTGGAATATCCACCGCTACCAATTCAGCAGCATGCAGGCTCTCCTACCTAACCCGCCCATCTCAACGAAATCCAAGCAGAAGCTGCGAGGGGATATTGAAGGTTGGCACCTGCCAAATTGGCTGATTGTCGAGGAGCCCAGAGCTTGCAGCGCAATCTAATAGTTTCCCGGCATCTAAAAGATGCTTAACCGTCTTTAGAGAACCGAAAATTCTATCAATTTCCGCAGGTAATACGCGATTGCTCACTGTAAAGACGGAATCCGTTTACCCTACACGTAGTTAAAGAAGCCAGCTTGCGAGGCAAGCAATTGTTCAACTATTGTTGCACGATTGCCGTTTGGCGATTACCTTACACACAGGGAGGATATGGCATGAATTCAAGACAGTACACACACCCCACTTTGGAAGAAATATCACTCGAACAGATATTTTCCGCCCTATCCGATCCTGTCCGTTTGCAAATTTTAAAAACTCTTTCCGATGGGGTCGAAAGAGACAGCATTACCCTCGCAGAAGATTTGCCCAGGTCTACCCTCAGCTACCACACACGGAAGCTGAGGGAGTGTGGCCTTACTTGGACGCGTAGTCAAGGAAGATCCTGCTTAATCTCACTTCGAGAAGAAATCAATGAGAAGTTTCCAGGATTGTTGGAAGGAATAGTTCGAAATGCTTAAAAAGCTGTGGCCTTACCTATTAGGAAGCGTGGCCTTAGGGCTAGACGCATACGTCATCGCAGGCTTATTATCCAACATTGCGAAAGACTTAGACGCATCTGAGTCCATCATCGGTTTGGGGGTAACTGCCTTCACCGCAGCATACGCCTTGTCGGGGCCGATCCTCTCAGGGAAAGCTGGAGTACATGCCCGCAAAAGCTTGGTAATTGGCATTATTGTATTTTCGCTGGCAAACCTCGCCACTGCACTCTCCCCTAACGCTCTTACCTTCATTTTATCGCGCGTAATAGCAGGCGCTGCAGCAGGCGTCTATTCTCCACTATCGTCCGCAGTTGCAGCCCACAGCGTACCTGAAGAAAAAAGCGGCAAAGCCCTCTCTCTTGTTCTAGCAGGCCTCGCCCTAGGGACTGTTCTTGGTGTCCCCACCGGCTTAATTATTGCAACTAATTTTGGATGGCGGTTAACTATCGCGATGATTACCGCAATAGGAGTAATTGCACTCCTAGGGGTGGCACTCAACAAAAAGCACACGGTTCCGACTATTCCTGCATCTTCCTTCAAAGAGCGGGCAAAAGTCATGACAGAAAAGACTAATATATTCACTGTATTAGTGACATTATTTGTAGGTACAGCTTCCCTAGGTCTCTACACCTACATATCGACAGTGCTAGCGCATACCCCTCTAGACAATCATCAGATTGTGGGAATCTGGGTATGGGGAATTGGCGGCGCTATCGGCGCTTTTGGGGTAGGACATCTACTCGATGGGTTTAGAAAGCCAAGAACACTCACTTTGATCATTATCTGCGCAATGGCCCTATCTTTCATTGCCTTACTGCTCGGCGCAACGAACATGGCCGTGGTTGTCACAGCCATCTTTGCTTGGGGTCTACTGGGATGGTCTTCGCTGGCCCCTCAACAAAAAACTCTCCTTGAGACGAATCCTTCAGATGGGGCTACCGCAGTAGCGGCAAATTCATCAGCCAATTATCTGGGCTCAGCCCTTGGTTCCGCACTTGGAGCTTTAGTAGTTCCTAATTTCGACTTTCTACTTTGGGGCGCGCTCGCATTCGTCCTCTTGGGGGGAGTGATGCATGGTTTCACAGTTAGGGAAGAAAAGCGAGCGCCCTATACGCAACCGCATAATTAATATACAGTTTACTATTATTTAATTTATAAGTCGGTTGAACTTGGACCTGACCCCTTTTTGGTGGACACCTGATATCCAGCCCAGTCGGGCTGGGAAGAAAGGTAATCTACCACCATGTCCAGGTACTCCGAACAGTTCAGACGCGATGCTGTGGCCCTCTATGAAAACAATGAGGACCTCTCGCTCAACGCAGCATCAGCCCAGCTCGGTATCAACCGTGCCTCGCTACATTCATGAGTCACCAAGTACGGCACCGGCAAACGTGCCCACATAAAAGCCATGCAGGATAAAGCCCAAACGGCGAATGAATCGTGAGACGCATCCGCCAGTTGGAAAAAGAAGTCTCTAAACTACGCGAAGAACGCGATATCCTGCGCAAGGCCGCGAAGTATTTTGCTTAAAGCAGACTCACGGGAGTTCTGCTTCCAGTGTGTCTATGACCACCGAACCGAATACTCGGTTAAGCGGATGTGCCACGTTTTAAAGCTCAATCGTTCCTCGTTTTACAAGTGGGTGAGCACCCGCAAAAAGCGCAGGTTAAAGATATATTCTGACGGTCTTATTGGTGCAAGAATCAAGACCATCTTCGATGATGAGCACGGGCTTTACGGAGCTAAACGCATCGCCGCAAGCCTTAAGGAAGACCTGGCGTATACCCCGGTCAATCACAAGAAAGTTGCACGCATCATGAAAACCATGGGACTAAAAGGCTTTAGCAAACGGCGTCGATGCATCACCACCAGGCGTAAGCCTGGTCACCGTGTCATGCCGGATTTACTAGGCCGTACATTCACCGCTGACGAGCCGAACCGTGTGTATGTCGGCGACATTACCTACCTGCCGTGTAAGGGCGGCACAAACATGTATGTGGCCACAGTCATTGACACTTACTCACGGAAACTTGCAGGTTATGCACTCGCAGACCACATGCGCGTCTCACTGGTCATCGATGCCCTAGCCCACGCACACGACGTGCGCGGCAGTCTTGACGGGGCTATTTTCCATTCTGATCACGGCAGTGTGTACACCTCACAAGCCTTTAGGAGCTATTGCTCGTCGTTGGGTGTGCGCCAATCCATGGGCGCGGTAGGAACGAGTGCGGATAGAAGCCCTAGCAGAATCTTTTAACGCCACCTTAAAGCGGGAAGTCTTGCGTGATAGGAAAGTCTTTGACAATCCCATTATCTGCCGGCAGGAAGTCTTCCGGTGGTGCATGCGCTACAACACGCGCCGGCGACACTCGTGGTGCAACCTTCTAGCTCCCGATGACTTCGAAGCACTCACATCAGCTACACTGACCAAAGCAGCAAAGCTAACCCCCGACGTGTCCACTGTCTGGTGGTCAGGCCCTTTGGCAATGTTGCGCTGTTGGCGTTGTGTGTAGGCTTCTTCGACTGCGGCGAGGAAGATGTCCTCTGGTAGCGCATCCGCATAGGCCTCGTCGTTGACAACCTCGTAGAAGATGTCGGCGAAGGTCGATACGCGAAGCTTGCGCATTTTGGCCCGTACAATCTCGTCGTCGATGGTGCTCATGGTTCTACCCTCCTTCTAGTTTTCGTAGTGGTCAGCAGGCCGGATGAAGACGGCATCGGCCACGTCACCGGTAAGCGGGGTGCTTGAGCGCGGCTGGTGCTTGGCTGCGTGCTGTGTCCTTGGCCTTGGCGCAGCGGGGAGTTGTTGGGCGTGGGCAATGTCAGTCTGAATGCGTTTGATCACTGCCATCGTTGGGGCCAGCTTCTTGTCTAAGACCTGCTGGCATGCTGGTTCGAGGGTGGTTTTACTGTGCTTTTTACCCAGATTGGCCAGCACATTGCGTGCCTGGATGAGTCCACGGGCTATGGCGGGCCCGAACCCCGGAAAGTGGACACGGGGATTTAATCAAGATGCGATAGTAAGTGTAGCTGATCCGGCGGCTTCGA
>NZ_JASPGQ010000031.1:0-4964 GCF_030229885.1 Corynebacterium sp. MSK204
GCTCAAAGTCAGTCTTCTCAATCCTGCAGCGCACCTTCGGCATCGAGGGCACCTGGATCTGGATTGCGTCGGTCATCGTCATCTTCATCCTCACCTGCCTGGTCCTTCGCACGGCGATGCAGCGTGGCAACCAGTCCATGGCGTTCGCGCTAACCGGCCTGAGCTCCTGCTTAGTCTCGCCGTTTTCCTGGTACCACCACTTCGTCTGGCTGATCCCGCTTAGCATCGTCCTCTTCCTCAAGGTCAACGAGTGGATCGCGCAGCGCGTCACCACCTTTTGGGGACGCCAACTGGCCGGGTTCGGTGCCATCGCGGCCGTCGTGGTGTTCCATATCCCGTTCGTCTCGTACCCCGCCTGGTGGCACATGTCCTCTCGTGGCATCGACTCGCTGTCCCGCGAGATCCCCTGGCTTGGCACCATCTGGACCACCTTGTGCCTGCTGTTCATCGTCGTCTACGCAATCATGGGATTCCTGCCCCGGCGCGAATCCGGGGTGCGGGACCGGGCCGAACACATTACTAACGAAGGCGCGGAAGACAGTAAAGCCAGTAAGGCCGATGGCTCCCCCTTCAAGATCGAAGGGGTTGAGCAGCCGACGGCACCCCCTCCGAGTCCTAGCCCGCCGCACGCCCACGGCGTAGACGAGCAGCGGTGACCGCCGTTCGGCTCAATTGGGTCACGCTGTTCCCGAAGATGCTTCTGTTTGGACTTATCGCCGAACAGCCCGTACCGTGCGGCATGCCGACTATCGCCTCCTTGCTGAAGGATCATTAAAACTAGCCGCATATAATCTCTTCGAATCGGCTCCGCAAGGAGGCCGGCCATGACCACCGGCACAACCGTCGACCTCACTACCGGATGAGACATCAACAAAACCAATCACCATGCCTGCTACATACCGGTCACACCGACGTCCCCCGTGTACGATTCGACGAAGCCAAGGCCACAGAATTGCACACCGCTGTTGAAGGACGCCCCGTCACTAGCTTCGCGATCCCACGGGATGACCGATGAACAGCTCAAACCGTTGGTTACAGGATAGTTTCATCTCGTAGGAATGCTCCCGCTACCTCTAGTGCTGGATCTGATGATCCTGCACGTTCAACAAGACTTGAAAATGCGTAGTCATCAACAATACCTGCGAACCAACCGTAGGCCTCCTGACCATCAATCTCCGCTGTGCCAGTCTTACCACCTAGCCCTTCAATGTCATTCAAAGATCGCGCCGAGCCAGTAGCAACAGCTTCATACATCATGGCGCGAATCGCTTCAACTGTGCGGGGAGACAGCGGCTCTGGATTCTGATCGAGCGCCGATTCCTCGCCAAATATCACTTGTGGATTGATGACTTTCCCCCCATTTGCTAATGACGCTTCCATAACAGCGAGACCAAAAGGTGAAGCAAGCACTTCGCCCTGCCCAATTGCAGCTTCTACCCGTGCAGCACCAGCTTCGGTTTCTGGTACAGAGCCCGTCACCGTGGTTAGGCCGGGAGTAGTAAAGTCAATTCCAAGACCCAGGCTTAGCGCAGTGTTCTTCATCGATGTTGGTTCAAACTCACGAGAAATAAATCCTTGAGTGGTGTTGCACGATGCCGCAAAAGCGGTAGTCATTGTAACGGTACCCAAGTCAAACTCGTTGTCGTTGGGGATCACTCGCCCGTCGATTTCTGCAGTTGCTGGACACTCAACCAATGCGTCCGGAGACAGTCCTCTGTCTAAAGCTGCTGCAGTTGTGACTGTCTTAAAGGTTGAGCCGGGCGGATACAGCCCCATCAGGGACACAGCACCTTGTTCACTTGCTGCCTTGTTCTGCGCAACTGCGACAATCCCGCCGTTGGAGGGAGAAATGACAACTAGGGAGGCTGGATTCTTCTGCTGATCAACAGCTCGCTGTGCGGCGCCTTGAACAGCGATATCAAGCGTCGTTTGAATGTTCTGGACTTTCTGTGGTTCCTTCTGGGCGAGAATATTCTCGCCACCATTCGGTTCAACCGCGCGTAGAGTCCATCCGGCAGTCTCATTTGTCTTATCCAGCCAATATTCGCGCAATCCGGCATCAATTGGGGTCTGAAGATTTCTTGATCCTGAAAGAAGGTCGCCTTCTTCGACGAAGTCCAGCCCGTCAATGAGTCGCAATTCTGGCATGACAATTTGAGCGTCTTCTTTTCGTAGCCTTACAAGGGTCGTATCACCATCCGGGTTTGATTGAATCGCCGATTCGACATCTTCAGGGCCGTAACCAGGAATAATAGGATCAAGTGCTTCAGCGATTTCGTGTGCATCACCAACGTTATCGGCTCCTGCGCGGACTGCTGTAACTGAGGTCCATTTCATAATTGGGCGAGAATCACGATCAACTAGTTGTGTCGAATAGTCACGGTCGTCGGAGTAGATAACTCTCGTTTCATTTGTAAAGAGACTGGAGAGAATGGATGGTGTCCACTCTACTTTTCCAGAAACTAGATCGGTACCAATTTGACCCGTCGTCGTGGCCGAGTCGCCGCTGGGCAAGCTCCATTCAACAACTGTTTCGCGAAAGTCGGAATCACCTTCAATATCGATATTCAGCGACAGTTCTCCCACTCCCGCTTCAAGCGCCTCAAAATAGCTTAGCGCTAGCTCTGGCTCGTTGGTCAGCTCAGCAGCACCCGCGTAATCCCCTTCGCCAACCGCAACTGAAAATGATTCAGCTACATCCTTGCCAGGGATTAGCGAACAACTTGAAGCAATCAACGCCGTGGTCACAACAATGCCCGTTTGCACACCAATGCGTCGGGTATTTCGAAAAACGTACATACAAAAACAATAGGCACCAACGAGGCTTTCGGCCCACAAGCGTATTGCCTTAGTGATCATTCATTATCGAAATAGACAATGGTCAAAGACATAATTCTTTAGCAACTATTGGTAAGCCAGTAGCTCATTAACAAGGATCCTGGCAATATTTCCGATCGCTAGATCAGATTTCGGCAGATTGGTTCCAACTCGTGCAGATCTCGTCACCACAGACACGGCAATTGGTGTTTCATGAACAATAGAGATCAAGGATACTTCGCCTCGTATCGGGCCAATGGTCCCTGTCTTTCCGGAAAACCGAACACCATCCGCAGGAAACGCAGAAGGAATTCTGTGGGTCCAGGCTTGTTGACTTAACACTTCTTCCGCAAAGTTTTGCATGGTAGAACTGAGATCACCCTCGCCGAGCATCCAAGCCAATAGCACCACCAGTTCACGAGCAGTACTAGACGAATTGAATGCAATTTCATCTAGTGACGCGCGAGGGTGTTCTGAAAGTAATCGACGAGTTTCTACTGCGGGACTTACATCGTGGTCGAGCAATTCTGCGTTGTGAGTCAAAGAACCTGGCAAGGCTATGACGGAATCAATTAGTCCGGCTTTTTGTATAACAAGATCAAAATAGCGTGCCGGTATTCTTTCAATGAGCGCATGAGCAGCAACGTTGTCAGAAACCATAATCATCTGCCGAACAAGGTCTCGCATGCTCAATGTAACAGCGTCTTCAAAATGGCCGAAGCCCACACCTCCCCGGGGTTGCTTCGATGGGGTGATAACGATGCGCTGTATCGGATCCAATTGCTGGTCATCAACTGCCATGCAGTAGGCCCCAAGTACGAAAAGTTTGTACATTGAAGCAATCGCAACTACATCGTTTTGGCGAAACCCGATCCCAGGCACACCTGTATCTAGGTACTGAGCCCATGCCCATCCGTCGCAGCCAGCATTGGCAAGAACTTCTCGAATCTGTCGATCGGTTCTTTCACTCTCCACCATCGTTTCGCTCTCTTTTTAATGATTCCATTCTTCTTACTGACTTAGTTAGTACGGAATCTAGAATGCTGCGAATATCGCGTCCAGATTCAGTCGAGTTTCGATGTGAAGAGACCACAACACGCAGTCGCAAATTAAATTGACGACCTAAAGTAAACCCTGGAGCTAGGAATGGGCAATCAGGGGTAGACAATGCGATCGCTCTCCCGCTACCGAGCTCGGCGGCCAGAATCGCATTTTCTGGACGTGGTCGCACTGTTGGGTTAACACCCATGCTGAAAAAGGCATCTGCAAGTCTGTCGGCTGCAGCTGGACTGATAGCCCTAGTGTCATCTAACAATACGTAGTCACGCAGAGTTGTTAACGATTTATTTGTCTCGTCGCCACCAAATAGAAGGCGAGGCAGCTCGTGTAATTTACCACGAACCAGGGAGCCCAGCGGAGAAGGATCTTCGATGATTGCACAATCAATTTCGCCTTCTTCAACTTTTCGAACCAGCTCAGCAGCAGTTCCCGAGCTATAAATAGGATCCAGCTCAAAGCTATGTTCTTGAGCAATCATTGCCGCACACAAATTTGGAAGTGACGGAACGAACCCAATTCTTAAAGCTCCACTGCCCAGGGTGTCTTCAGCCAGATTATGAAGCTCTTGAGCATCACGAATAAGGACTCGCGCTTGAGGGAGAAGCGTTCGACCCAAGGAGGTAGGGCGGACTCCATCCCGTCTTCTTTCAAGTAACTGCCCGCCCACCTCAGATTCCAAGCGTTTAATCCCTTGCGAAACAGGAGGCTGAGTCATCCCCAGATATACCGCCGCTTGGGAAAGACTGCCCTGTTCGGCGGCCACAACGAAATATTCCCAATACCTGATATGGCCAGATCGCATAGACATACCATCGAGTCTAATCAATCTTCAACGACCAACTGAAGAGTTACCCGTCTGCCATGGCTCCGAATACTTCACGCCGACGCATATCCTCCAAAGCAAGATCATGACGAGCTCGTTGTACAGGAGAACCATAGTTTTTGAATGAGGAAATAATTCTATAACTCGACCCGTACTTGTCGAAGCTCCGTAGTAAATGTCTTTGCGTCAAGGAGGCACGGACAAGGTGCCCTATCCCATCTCTTATTCCATGCCATCCTGTGATCTCTAGACAGTTATCCACAAT
>NZ_JASPGQ010000032.1:0-1365 GCF_030229885.1 Corynebacterium sp. MSK204
TTGTGACGGTACCTAGATAAGAAGCACCGGCTAACTACGTGCCAGCAGCCGCGGTAATACGTAGGGTGCGAGCGTTGTCCGGAATTACTGGGCGTAAAGGGCTCGTAGGTGGTTTGTCGCGTCGTCTGTGAAATTCTGGGGCTTAACTCCGGGCGTGCAGGCGATACGGGCATAACTTGAGTGCTGTAGGGGTAACTGGAATTCCTGGTGTAGCGGTGAAATGCGCAGATATCAGGAGGAACACCGATGGCGAAGGCAGGTTACTGGGCAGTTACTGACGCTGAGGAGCGAAAGCATGGGTAGCGAACAGGATTAGATACCCTGGTAGTCCATGCCGTAAACGGTGGGCGCTAGGTGTGAGGGTCTTTCTACGACTTTCGTGCCGTAGCTAACGCATTAAGCGCCCCGCCTGGGGAGTACGGCCGCAAGGCTAAAACTCAAAGGAATTGACGGGGGCCCGCACAAGCGGCGGAGCATGTGGATTAATTCGATGCAACGCGAAGAACCTTACCTGGGCTTGACATACACTAGATCGCTGCAGAGATGTAGTTTCCCTTTGTGGTTGGTGTACAGGTGGTGCATGGTTGTCGTCAGCTCGTGTCGTGAGATGTTGGGTTAAGTCCCGCAACGAGCGCAACCCTTGTCTTATGTTGCCAGCATTTGGTTGGGGACTCATGAGAGACTGCCGGGGTTAACTCGGAGGAAGGTGGGGATGACGTCAAATCATCATGCCCCTTATGTCCAGGGCTTCACACATGCTACAATGGTCGGTACAATGCGCTGCGACACTGTGAGGTGGAGCGAATCGCTGAAAGCCGGTCTTAGTTCGGATTGGGGTCTGCAACTCGACCCCATGAAGTCGGAGTCGCTAGTAATCGCAGATCAGCAATGCTGCGGTGAATACGTTCCCGGGCCTTGTACACACCGCCCGTCACGTCATGAAAGTTGGTAACACCCGAAGCCGGTGGCCTAAACGTGTTAGGGAGCCGTCGAAGGTGGGATCGGCGATTGGGACGAAGTCGTAACAAGGTACCCGTACCGGAAGGTGCGGGTGGATCACCTCCTTTCTAAGGAGCTTTTTTGTAGGCTGCAGTTGCAGCCAGGACCCATAGTTGTGGGTTGCCCACACAGTTGGTGTGGGTTGGTGGTTGAGTAGGCGAGTGTTCTGCTGCCACCGATTGTTTGGAAATTCCGGGTAGGACATGCACCTTAATCAGCAGTACTGAGTGTTTAAACGGTGCTTTGTGGCATGCGTAAAAGTGTCCATGTATACAAAATATAATGTTGTGAATAAGTTGTTGGTGCATTGTTGGGTGTCTGGGGCATTATCCCCTTTTTTGTGTGCCTGACTGGTTGATGGATGCC
>NZ_JASPGQ010000032.1:1465-4767 GCF_030229885.1 Corynebacterium sp. MSK204
TCTGTTGTGGTGGTGTTTGTTGCTGGTTCGGGGTGTTGTGTGAGAACTGTATAGTGGACGCGAGCATCTGCATGATGCCATCGGCCTTTTGTGGTTGGTGGTGTTTTGTGTGTGATGTGATTTTTCTTTTTTGTTTATTTTGTCAAGTTCACTTGTTGCTGCCATATACGGATTGCGTGACCTTTTGTTGGTTGTGTGGTTTGTGTGTGGTGGTTGGTGTGTTCGTTATTGAGGGCGCATGGTGGATGCCTTGGCATGCTGAGCCGATGAAGGACGTGTAAGGCTGCGTTAAGCCTCGGGGAGTTGTCAATAAAGCGTTGATCCGAGGATGTCCGAATGGGGAAACCTGGCCCTGGTTATGTGGGGTTACCCTTCAGTGAATTCATAGCTGTTGTGGGGGTTACGCGGGGAAGTGAAACATCTCAGTACCCGTAGGAGGAGAAAATAATAATGATTCTGCTAGTAGTGGCGAACGAACGTGGATGAGGCTAAACCGTGTGCATGTGATACCTGGTAGGGGTTGTGTGTGCGGTGTTGTGGGGCCTAGCTGTGTGTCATCTACCAGTGGCACGCCCTTTTTCGCATTGTTGTTAGGTGAAGTGGTTTGGAATGGCCTACCGGAGTAGGTGAGAGTCCTGTAGCTGAAGATGATGATGTGGGGGTTGTTGGGTTCCCGAGTAGCAACGGGCTCGTGGAATCTGTTGTGAATCTGCCGGGACCACCCGGTAAGCCTAAATACTCAGTGTGACCGATAGTGGATAGTACCGTGAGGGAATGGTGAAAAGTACCCCGGGAGGGGAGTGAAATAGTTCCTGAAACCATGTGCTTACAATCCGTCAGAGCACTTTTTATTGTGTGATGGCGTGCCTTTTGAAGAATGAGCCTGCGAGTCAGCGGCATGTCGCGAGGTTAACCCGTGTGGGGTAGTCGTAGGGAAACCGAATCCTAATGGGGTGTTTAGTGGCATGTCCTGGACCCGAAGCGGGGTGATCTACCCATGGCCAGTGTGAAGCAGCTGTAAGAGGTTGTGGAGGCGCGAACCCACGTAGGTTGAAAACTGCGGGGATGAGCTGTGGGTAGGGGTGAAAGGCCAATCAAACTCCGTGATAGCTGGTTCTCCCCGAAATGCATTTAGGTGCAGCGTCGTATTAGCTTGGTGGAGGTAGAGCGACTGGTTGGTTGAGCGGGACTACAATCTTAGCAATGTCAGCCAAACTCCGAATGCCATCAATTGTGTTGTGCGGCAGTGAGACTGTGGGGGATAAGCTTCATAGTCGAGAGGGAAACAGCCCAGATCGCCGGTTAAGGCCCCTAAGGGTGTACTAAGTGGAAAAGGATGTGGGATCGCGAAGACAGCCAGGAGGTTGGCTTAGAAGCAGCCATCCTTGAAAGAGTGCGTAATAGCTCACTGGTCGAGTGGTTCTGCGCCGACAATGTAGTGGGGCTCAAGTACACCGCCGAAGCCGCGGCAAGCAACTTACGTTGTTTGGGTAGGGGAGCGTCGTGCATGGGTGGAAGCGTTACCGTGAGGAGGCGTGGACTGTGTGCGAGTGAGAATGCAGGCATGAGTAACGAATTGTAAGGTGAGAATCCTTACCGCCGGATGACTAAGGGTTCCTGGGTCAAGTTCGTCTTCCCAGGGTGAGTCGGGACCTAAGGCGAGGCCGACAGGCGTAGTCGATGGATAACCAGTTGATATTCTGGTACCCGTACATGTGCGCCCATGATAAAGCACTGATACTAACCACTGCGGATACGCTACTAAGCATTCTTTGAGTGTTGGTGGTGTTGATGTCGTGGGGCCTGATGTGTGGTTCAAGTGATGGGGTGACGCAGTGAGGTAGCCGCGCCACTTAGTGGATTGGTGGTGTAAGCGTGTAGGCCGTGTGGTAGGTAAATCCGCTACACATGTGGTTGAGGCGTGATGCGTAGACCCAGTGGGGTTGATGGTGGTGATCCTGTACTGTCGAGAAAAGCCTCTAGCGAGTGTGTGTATGGCCCGTACCCTAAACCGACACAGGTGGTCAGGTTGAAGATACTAAGGCGTTCGGGTGAACTGTGGTTAAGGAATTCGGCAAAATGCCCCCGTAACTTCGGGAGAAGGGGGGCCCTGTGATGTGAAGACCCTTGCGGTTGGAGTGTTGTGGGGTCGCAGAGAATAGAGGGAAGCGACTGTTTATCAAAAACACAGGTCCATGCGAAGACGTTAAGTTGATGTATATGGACTGACGCCTGCCCGGTGCTGGAAGGTTAAGAGGACCGGTTAGTGACTTTTTTGTTGCGAAGCTGAGAATTTAAGCCCCAGTAAACGGCGGTGGTAACTATAACCATCCTAAGGTAGCGAAATTCCTTGTCGGGTAAGTTCCGACCTGCACGAATGGCGTAACGACTTCTCTGCTGTCTCGACCACAGGCCCGGTGAAATTGCATTACGAGTAAAGATGCTCGTTACGCGCGGCAGGACGAAAAGACCCCGGGACCTTCACTATAGCTTGGTATTGGTGTTTGGTTCGGTTTGTGTAGGATAGGTGGGAGACTGTGAAGCTATCACGCTAGTGGTGGTGGAGTCGTTGTTGAAATACCACTCTGATCGGATTGAGCATCTAACCTTGGCCCATGATCTGGGTTGGGGACAGTGCCTGGTGGGTAGTTTAACTGGGGCGGTTGCCTCCCAAAATGTAACGGAGGCGCCCAAAGGTTCCCTCAGCCTGGTTGGCAATCAGGTGGTGAGTGTAAGTGCACAAGGGAGCTTGACTGTGAGACAGACATGTCGAGCAGGGACGAAAGTCGGGACTAGTGATCCGGCACCTACTTGTGGATGTGGTGTCGCTCAACGGATAAAAGGTACCCCGGGGATAACAGGCTGATCTTCCCCAAGAGTCCATATCGACGGGATGGTTTGGCACCTCGATGTCGGCTCGTCGCATCCTGGGGCTGGAGTAGGTCCCAAGGGTTGGGCTGTTCGCCCATTAAAGCGGCACGCGAGCTGGGTTCAGAACGTCGTGAGACAGTTCGGTCTCTATCCGCCGCGCGCGTTGAAACTTGAAGAAGGCTGTCCCTAGTACGAGAGGACCGGGACGGACGTACCTCTAGTGTGCCAGTTATCCCGCCAGGGGTAGTGCTGGTTGGCTACGTACGGAAGGGATAACCGCTGAAAGCATCTAAGCGGGAAGCCTGTTTTAAGATGAGGTTTCTTTTGAGGTCCCCTAAAGACTATGGGGTAGATAGGCCAGACTTGGAAGCACTGTAAGGTGTGAAGGCTACTGGTACTAATTGACCAAGACAAACACACCACAACAACCC
>NZ_JASPGQ010000033.1:0-4268 GCF_030229885.1 Corynebacterium sp. MSK204
GACTCACAATGAACATCCTCTCTTACGGACACAAGATCCGCACTAATCGGGTGTCCACTAAACGAGGGTAACCTCAGCTACTTCAGTCTCGGCCAGATCCTGAACAACTTCGACCAGCTCGCTAGTGGTGGAAGGGCCCTGTATCTTGGGCGCTTCAAGGAGAGCGGGAAGAGACATTCAGTTCTGAGACTATGCTACCGACGACACAGAGTGGCACAGTGCATTTTTTGGGGTAGGTGGGATCGTGCTCTAGGCGAACAACTGTTTGGTGCGAATTACCTCTTGTCCGAAGACTCCGATAAGTTAGTGACCGTTAAACCTCTCATGGACCCGCTCACTCTCTCGGAGGAATCGTGGCAATCACGTTTACTGAAGAATTTCGCCAAGCTCTCGATTTAATCAGCGCAGGACGAAACGTTCTCATCTCAGGTAAAGCCGGAACCGGCAAGTCCACGCTGTTGCGGGAATTCCTTGAGAACACGGGGAGCAAGAAAGTACTCGTCACCGCACCCACCGGTGTCGCTGCTCTGAACATCGAAGGCTTCACTATTCACCGAGCTTTCGGGTTTCGGCCATCGATGGTCCTGAGCGATCTAGAAAAGGGTGGTTCGTGGCACCCATCCACCATGACATGGGACGTGCTTAAGAAGACTGACATTCTCGTTGTGGACGAGATTTCGATGGTTCGTGCCGATCTCTTCGACATGATGGATCAGGCTCTTTGCCGTATCCGCGGGAATGGGAAGCCCTTTGGCGGTGTGCAGCTCGTACTCGTCGGTGACTTGCTGCAGTTGCCGCCGGTTGTCACTCCGAATGAAGCCGAGCTTTTCAATTCGGTGTGGGAGACCCCTTACTTCTTTTCCGCTCAGGTGTACGCTCGGCTGGACTTGGAAGAAATAAACCTAACTCAGGTCTGGCGTCAGGCTGACCCAACGTTTATTGACCTTCTCAACGAGGTTCGTGAGGGACGTGTCGGCGAAGAATCACTGGAAACCCTGAACCAGTTGGTTGCTCCCGATTTCGATGCGCCCGATGACTGGGTGACGTTGACGTCGCGTAAGTCGACGGTGGCAAGGATTAACCGCCAAAAGCTAGCCAACCTTCCTTCAGAAAAGTTCGTATCGGTTGCGGAAGGTACGGGAGATCTTCCAGCCAATTCCTTCAGCGGTGAGGACGAACTTCACTATGCCGAGGGGGCACGCGTCATGACGGTGATTAATGATCCGAAGGGCCGATTCGTCAACGGTAGTTTTGGTCAGATCGTGCGGGCAACTGGGCACGAGATCGATGTGAGGATTGACGCGACTGGTGAAGTGGTCACCCTGGCCCCACACACGTGGGAAATTAACCGGCCGGGAATTGATGGCTCACGCTTGGTTAGCCAGACAATTGGAACGATTAGGCAGTTCCCAGTCATTTTGGCTTGGGCCATTACCATCCATAAGAGCCAAGGCAAGACAATCCCAAAGCTCTACATTGATCTTGCCGGCGGTACTTCCACCGATGGGCAGTTCTACGTTGCACTATCACGTGCAGTTGATTTGGAACATCTGCGCTTTTCTACTCCGGTGGAGCCTCGTCACATACGTGCCAACAACGCCCTTGTCCGTCGTGTCAGACGAGAAGTAAGTAGCGGCGTCAATACCGACCGTGTGGTGCTCGTGTCATTCAACGGCGTGAATTTTGGCATGAGTGAACACGTCGCACGAATTCATGCGATTGTGTATCAAAATGGTAATCGGGTTGCGAGCTTTGGGTCGTGGATTAATCCGATGGCTGACCTCGGGGAATTTGGACAGCGCTATAAGATTCCGGTGGGCGGGCTCGCTATGGCACCGACGTTAGGAGATTTCTGGCCACTTCTCCTTCGTCAGGCTCAAGATGGCATCGTCGTTGGTGACCGTCTTGCCATGCTCGAGCGTGCCGTACGTCATCAAGAAAAAGGCATGGATGTTGCTCTCGGCATCGGGTACGAGGTGGGGGACTTTAGCTTCGAACCAGAAGGTGATGACGTCGTCAGCCGGTGTGAGTCGATGGCGGTTGCCTATGAGAATGGCACGATTGCCCCGTCACGCGGACAACTAGTTCCCCGCGCAGAACGGGAAACCGAAGGCGCAGTACTTATTCCTTCTTGGGCGCCGAAAGCGCCGATGATCTTGGACCAGCTGCAGGCCACGGATTCGGATAATGCATGGGCAGCGATGTCCGGTGGCACCGTGATGCCGCGTTCATTCGCGGAGGTGGAAGAGTGCGCCGAACTTCTTTCTGCATGGGCGGTATCGCGGGGCTTGTGGACGCAGGAGCTTTACGACGACATCCAGGCCCGCGTCGCACGCATCGATACCCGTACCGTGGAGCTGCCAGCGGTCGATAATGCCCCTGTGGATGTCCCTAGTCTCCTTGTTCCGGGGACTCGTATCGCTTTTACCGGGCGTAACGAGCTCCTCGGCGGCCCCGCCGATGACGAGCGCCTTGACCGCATCTGCCGTACCCGCCGCCTTGAGTACAAGAAGGGAATGTCGAAGACACGGTGTGATGTTCTCGTCGCTCGCGATGTAGCATCGATGTCTCGTAAAGCTCAGGCAGCTCGCGAGTTTGGGAAGCCGATCATCTCGCAGGACGATTTCGAGTACTGGTATGAACACGGTCCGTTCCTCGAAGCGCCCGCCCCCGCAGCGGACACCGGAGCTGCAGTAGTAGAGGAACCAGCCAGTGCTCCAGTGAAGGAAACTGAGGCCGCTCCGACGGCTGCTGCTACCGGTTCGCAAGTTGCGGAGGTAGAAAACAATGTCGCGCGGGCCGCGGACGTCCTGTCCCCAGGTACCCGCGTAGCGTTCCGTGGCTCTACCATCATTGACAATCAGCTTTACCCACAAGGGCCGGTGCTCCAAGAATTTTGCGCGGGGTTGGGTCTGGTCTACAAGCAGTCCGTAACCAAGACACGGTGTGATGTCCTCGTAACTGATGACCTCACAGCCCAAGACGGCAAAGCAAGCCTTGCGGTGCGTTACAACAAACCATTAGTGAAGCGTGAAGACTTTGCCGCATGGGCGCAGGAGCAACTGCGCGAGGAAGAGGAAGAAACGGATGTTGCTGCAGCCGCAACAGTTTCAGATCTGCAGGCGGCTAACCCATTCATTGTGGACGACGAGCCGTCTACCACTACGGAAGCAGTAGAGCCGGACACTAACACGGATCCTGAGCTTGGGGATGCCGCCGACGCCTCGGCTCCGCCCCAAGGCTGGAGCCTGTCTCATACACCATGGGAGCCGACACGCCAGGCTCAACCAGAGCCGTTGCCTGAGCAGCAACCATCACCCCGGGCAGATGCGACACAGCAGCGTGAGCAGAACGGCCAAGATGAATCCTTATCTTGGTTCGCGGAACCGTCGCCGAAGCAAGAATCTCCCTACGCGCCGGCACCATCAGCGGAACCAGCTCAGTCGACTCCTGCAGCAGCATTCCCGGTGCCCGAACCAGTTACAAAGCCGGTCCCGGAAACCTCTCAGCCCGGCAAGGAGAGAAAGTCCCCACGCTGGTTCAAGCGCTCAGCTCTAGGTTTGCTTGCGTTAACAATCGCAATATTCGTGGGAGCAGCTGTTGGTGCCCCAGATGCGTTCCTTGGACTAATGATACTCGCGTGGATGGTTGCGGCATTCGGCACCGTCCTCTTTGGTGCCGTTGCCCTTGTTACGTGGAAGCGCTGAGTAAGAACTGTTCCGACGAGACGGTTCCTTTATCAGTCGAGTCGGTACAACTCCTAGTCATCCGGCATTCCAGTGCCGGGGACGTAGTGAAGTCCGAGCTTCAAGGAGAGGGCAATCGACGCCTCGTTGAGGCGTCGATGATGGCGACGACGGGGAGTTATGCGAACCGTCCGCGTGCACTGGAAATCGCAGCAGCTGCGGCCTCCTTGGCAGGCCTTTCCCCTTGTGATTCGGGCGTGAAGCGGTAGTAGAGCTCTCCGGTACAGACTGGTCTGGGCTCTGAATCATAATTTTCCCGATGTAGTGAAACTGCTTGCATGCGTCGGCGTTATTCAACTTTAGCGGGCGGGGCGCGATGGGTGAAACGCTTCCAATAGATTTTGTTTCTATGCGGTGCCGTGTTGAACCCATTCAATTATCTATTCTAACGATCTAGAGTCAGCCTTGGGCCAGTCTTGCTACTTGACTTGTGAAGGTGGTTTACTTGACGCGCGACGCTATTTAGTACCGGTAGGGCGGTATCGAGTACCGACCGGTGCGGATATCGGGTACCGGGGGTAG
>NZ_JASPGQ010000034.1:0-3988 GCF_030229885.1 Corynebacterium sp. MSK204
GATGACTTCGAAGCGCTTAATTCAGCTACACTGACCCAAGCAGCATAACTAACCCCCGACGTGTCCACTTTCTGGGGCCAGGCCCGTGGGATGGATGTGTCTAGTTGGTGTTGATTGCGCTTCACGTAATAGACTTGGAATTTGAGTTGAAATGCCGTTAAGTGGCGGTGCGTTGCCTATCGCTTAGCGGCGCAAGAGGATAGTTTATTATTAACATGACTTCGGATACATGCTGTTGGAACCGCGCAAGAGAGCTTTACACGCACATGACATTCCACAGCGTCTAAATTCGGGAGGTGGACAGGATGCAACCTCTTAGAGGGAAAACGCCTCTCGAGCTCTTATTTTCACCTTCGGTCATTAATAGATTGTCTCAAGAAGGTGGTCGCGATTACATTGATCAATTCGCTAATCAAATTGGTTTCAAGGCTGAGCACGGCCAAACAGTGTTTGACTACTATAAGGCAGCGTATTCGTTGATGGGGCGAGAGAAGTTGAGATCCGATTTCGTTTTTCGGAACGAGATTGTCCAGAAGCGATGGCTTCATAGGCATTCAATTAATACAGCTACAGTGTTGAGTGAACATCGCGTGGCACGATCCCGTGCGGATTTGGTTTTGATTAATGGGTTAGCCACTGGGATTGAGATTAAATCTGACCGTGACACATTGAACCGGCTTTCGTCGCAGCTTCGAGACTATTCAAGAGTTTTTCCAAAGACCATGGTAGTGACCGGTTCGGTACATTTGGCAGACGTAATTCGGATGGTTCCTAAGTCGACAGGTGTAACAGAGCTGACTCGCCGGAACACTTTGCGACAAATTGTGCCTGCTGTAGAAAACTACAATTATATCGATTCAGACTCCATGGCTGGAAGTATGAACCAGGACGAAGCTAAGGACCTGCTGGCTATTTTGGGGGAAGAAGTCCCCCAAAAACCTAATACGCTGATTTGGGCAGAAATACGCCGTAAGCTTAGTGAGTTTGATCGTGAAGAATTGTGTTCTGCGTACGCGAAAGTTCTAAAGGCAAAGCGCTCAAAATCGGGTTTTCGCGCTTATCTGTCAAACTTTCCGCGAGCGGTCCAGACTGCCCTGCTCTTGGGAAAGTATGGCCACGAAGAGTGGAGTAAACTGGCGGCAGCGATGTCTCTTAGGATGGAGGAGTAGTGGATAGATACTGGCCGATTTTTAGAGGTAAGCAGTTTGAGCTGCTTGCTTTACGGGATTTGTCTGAATCTCTCTCCGGCGCCTCCGTTAACCCTGTTATCGAGCCAGTGAAAAAGCGACTTGGTGGGCTTCAACGATGCCTACAATCTTTAAAGGATGCTGCCGTTCCTGCGTCAGTGGTGATCAATCCGGAGGTCGGCGAGTTTTCAGATACACCGCTGGGGTTGCTTCAAGAACTCGAGAAAGGTGGAGACGAGGCGGAATCGGTGCGGTGCGTACTTGCGGCAGCCGACTCTTTAGTCCTGAATTTGAGTGCAAATCTGAGATGCGAGGATATCGATTCTGTGGTTGTTAAACTAGGGGAGATATACGAAGAAGATTCCAAGCCTAGTTTGCATATTTTGGCGAGGGGGTTCGCAGAGCCAGTGGCGGTTAAAGAGATTCTAGATAAAAATGGTTTTAAAGTCGGGCCTGGCTTAAAGATTCTATTGGAAGATCTATCTTCTAGGCGCCACTATAAAACGATTTTTGAGGCCGCTCAGTTTGTATGGATCGCCGATGGTTTCAAAAAGCGTAAAAATGCTGATTATCTTGCGTACCCTACGGAGCTTTACGCGACAGCCCTCTGGGATTATTCGGAGTTCGGCTATGAAGGCTTCGGAGACTATTCCATTGTCGGTTCTGATTATTCTGAATCTGGTGGTCCTGCCTGGGCAGTAGCCATTCACCTAACCTCAAATAGCAATGCGATGGTTCCCGAAATGTATGTTCACCACTTCGTTTCGGATGACAATGATTCTCCCTCATTTCCGGCTGAGAAATATGCTCAAGCGTTGGAAAAATTAAAAGTGGAAGTGACTAACCCTAATACGACGATTGTGAGGACCGGAGCTGTCGGAGAATTTTTAAGGCTCCATGAAAATGGGCACTATCCTGGTCTAGGTTATGTGAAAAAGTTGTCCATGATGCACCATCTTGAGCTCATGATGGGGCTCGTGAATGAATAATGTTCAATTTCCAGAGCGGTTCTGCCCAGCGTGTTTTGGGGATCCGGGTTTAGAAGAAATCATAAAAGCCCACGGTCAACGAGAAAAAGGCTGCCCTAACTGTGGCAGGGGAGACGTTGTTCTAGCTGGACTTGATGCGATTAAAGAGCCGTTTCGGTTAGTCGCTGATGCATACGAACCGGATGAGCACGGCGAAACGTTAGTTAGTTGTCTTAAGCGTGATTGGAAGCTTTTCGCCAACAACGCCCTGCGAGAAGACACTCAGCGGGAAATCTTGGCGGGAATCCTCGGTGAGGACCGCATATCTGAAAAATATCGACCATTTCAGGTTCAGTCCGTGGAAGAAGGCTCGGAAGCTTACCAAAGGTTTCGCGATGAGATTATCAGGGAAAACAGATGGTTTGTTGAAAGCTCTAGTTTTATAGATGGAAGTAAGGAGTTTTTGTCTAATCTTCTCTACGATGTAGGGCGCTCAACACTATACCGTGCACGCATCGCTAAAGATCCCGAGAACCCGTACGTAGTTTCCGAAATGGGGGCGCCGCCTTCCGAGTTTGCTCGAGGAGGGAGGTCTAACCCTGAGGGAATAAGCTATTTGTATCTGGCTTCTAATGAGGCTACCGCATTAGCAGAAGTTCGTCCGCAGGCAGGACATATCGTGTGTGTCGGTAGTTTTGAATTTGAGAATCTTCGAGTGGTTGATTTAACAGATCTGCGTCATAGTTATTCGCCCTTTCTCTTGGACGATGTTTCTAAAGTTGGGAGCAGTGCTTCAAAGCTAGCTCTGTTTGAAGCCGTGTCGGAGGAGATGAGTGAACCCATTGTGGACAGTCCATCGAGGGAATATTTACCAACACAATATATGTGTGAAATGATGAAATTCTTGGGTTTTGAGGGGGTCCGCTACCGTAGCAGCCAAGGGGACGGAGCGAATTTCGTACTTTTTAATCATACGGACGCTAAGCCGCTGGAGGTTCACCACCGGAAAGTGAAAAAACTCCAAATTGAGAACGTTGTCGTAGATTCAACAAGAAAGACCATCTAGGGTAGATCCTCTCCGAAAGTTTGGAATCGCTCGGGGTCCTCTAATTCGGCGGATAGAAAGTGTCTAAAATAGATTTAGAACGTACGTTTTAGTAAAACGGCCCTTCCGGTTTTAGAGAGCGTTGATTTTCTCTTGTAGTTGTCCGGAGTGAATTAGGCACCGCAAGACGTAGTGGTTGGGGTTTTTAAATCCGAGGGCGATACCGCGTAGGTGCTCGAGTCTGCCGTTGATCGCTTCGACGGGGCCGTTGGAGGCACCGATATCGAAGTAGACGAGCACGTCGTCGCGTCGACGCCATAGGGTTCGAGCCAATTGAGCGAGCTCCTGCAAGCCTTTCGGTAATTCCTTACGCAGGATATGGATGATCCGTTCCATGAGCTTTTGCCTTCCGATTTCTTCGGATGCGCGTATGCTGTAATAATGTCCTGATAGAGCAGCCATGTTACTTCGCAGGTGAGGGTCATTTTTCTTGTGATGAAGTGGTGGAGCCGCTATGTCGGTGCGAGTTCCTGCTGAATTGCGGCTCTCACATGCGCAAACGGAATAAGCTCCTACTCAATGCGCAGCCGGCCCAAAGTGAAGAGAAAGCGGTAGGCGCGCTGCTCTTCGGTGGTGAGGTGGGTAAGGGTGGCGGAGCCGTCGCCGGGGTCAGGGACGGTCAGGTGCTGGAATTCGGGACGGTGGACCTGACCCCTTTTTTGGTGGACACCTGATATCCAGCCCGGTTGGGTTGGGAAGAAAGGTAATCTACTATCATGTCCAAGTAC
>NZ_JASPGQ010000035.1:0-3655 GCF_030229885.1 Corynebacterium sp. MSK204
GTGGCATGGTGGAAAGGTACCTCACTTCCCAGCGAGATGCTGGTTTCAAGGTGTCCACCATCTGGGGGTCAGGTCCCATTAAGAACATCGTTGATGCACACGTTCGCCCTGCCTTCGACCGGATGAAGGAACACGTTGACCAGGTAAAGCAGTGGTTTGAGAAAGCCGCTGATGGAATCAAATCCGCATGGAACAGTGTCTGGGAGACTATTAAGTCAATTGCCGGAAAAATTGCCAACTTTGCCTACAACAAAGGCATTCGCCCCGCATGGAACGCTGTATCCAAGGTAACCGGTGTAGAAAAACTTCCTGAGGTCAGCTTCGCTACTGGTGGTGTCATGCCCGGCTACACCCCAGGCCGCGACATACACACCTTCTTCTCACCCACCGGCGGAACGCTCAACCTATCCGGCGGAGAAGCCATCATGCGGCCCGAATGGACCAGAGCAGTCGGCGGACCTGCCGCCGTTGCACGCATGAACGCCACCGCACGCTCCGGCAAAGGCACCGGACTATCAGGCTCCTTCGCTGACGGCGGCGTCCTCGGCGCCATCAAATCCACAGCAGGCAAAGCATGGAACGTCACCGACGACGTCATCAACAAAGCCATCGAACTCGGCGGCGACTTCGCCAACGCCGCGAAGAAACTCTTCGACGACAAAATCAACTCCGTCAAAGAAAACCTCGGCATCAGCAACGGCACCGACCTAGCCAAATCCGTCGCCCCCGCCTACCTCACCAAGGGCGCCACCACCGCCTGGAACTGGCTCAAAGACAAAGTCACCGCCGTCGCCAAAAAGGTCAAAGAACACCTAAGCGTCGGCGGCGACGTCAACAAATACCGCGGCCTCGTCACCCGCCTACTAAAAGAAAAAGGCCAACCAACATCCCTCGTCGATACCGTGCTGCGCCGCATGCAACAAGAATCCGGCGGCAACCCCCACGCCATCAACGACTGGGACTCCAACGCCGTCGCCGGCACCCCATCCAAAGGCCTCATGCAAACCATCGACCCCACATTCCAGGCCTACAAAGACCCCGGATTTGATGACATTTGGGACCCAGAAGCCAACATTCGCTCCTCCATGAACTACGCCATGTCCCGCTACGGTTCCCTCTCCGCGGCCTACGACCAGGCCGGCGGCTACCACACTGGTGGCGTGCTCCCCGCATTCCTGCGCGACACTGGCGGTGTGCTGCCCAACAACTCCGTCGCCGTCAACACGTCCGGCCAATCAGAATGGGTACTCAACTCCCAACAGATGACCAACTTTGCTGACGGCATCACCTACGCTGCAAAGCACCTCGACGCCACCGCTAAGACCTTCTCAGAAGGCGTAGAAGCATGGCTTAACGGTCAAGAAGAACGAGTAGGCGCCCCCATCGAATGGGGCTCACAATTCCTCGGCGACGTCCTCGCCGACATCACCGACGACCTAGGCTCCCCCTGGGGAATCGACGGCACCAACGCCCCAGACATCCTCGACAATCAAGGCCGCGTCAAAATCGCAGAAGCAGGAACCGCCGACGACCCCGGCAAAACCGCCCTCCCACCAGTCGAAGTTCACCTCAACATGAACGGCGACAACATGGAAGTCTCCTCCGACGACGTCCGCCGCGGCGTCAACCAAGCCCTCGACGACTATCAACGCCGAATCGAAGCACTCGAACGCGGAGTCAGAATCAACACCTTCACCACCCCAATGGTCGTCTAGCAGGAGGACATCACCATGGACATTCAACTCACCGACTACAAAGGCCACACCTGGCACCTCGCCGGCGCCCAGGAAGGCGACGAAGGCGTCACCCTGCACAAAATCTCCGGCACCGACGGAAAACTATCCGACCACCCCGTACCAACCACCCAACACTTCCCCACCCACACCTACGACACCACCACCCCAGAGCCCATCACCCCAACCCTGACCGTCAGCATCACCCACACCACCAGCCTGACCACTGAAACCAACATCCGCCGCTTCCTCGACGGCCTCGACTTCTACAAACCCGCCATCCTCACCTTCCACCAACCCCGACAACCCGAACTCCAACTCTTCGTCCACCTCGAAACACCCATCGGCCTACCCGAAGAAAGCGCCCCCAAAGACACCACCACCCTCGAAATACACCTCACCGCCCAAGACGGCCGCTACTTTGGGCCCGAACACACCGCCACCGGAATCACCACAATCGAAAACACCGGACAAATCCCACTCTGGCCCACCATCCACTGGCACGGACTCACCGCCCGCGTCACCGAAGACAAAAACGGCCCCATCATCCTCCCACCAGCACTCGGCGCCACCGGCCTCATCTACCACACCAACCCCGACACCGGCGGGCTCATCACCGACACACACGGCTACCCCAACCACAACGCCTGGGCCACACTCCGCGGCATCGCCTGGACACGCCCCATCATGCCCGGCGACGCCACCGCCATCGACTGCCACAAATGCCACATCCACTGGCGCAACGAATACCTACAACCATGGGCACAAACAGGAGGAATAATCAGCAATGCAGGAACATCAAACAATTCAAATGGCCGCACTTGGGCAACGGCATCAGGACGACCACACGCCATTCGTCTATTTGACTGACAAATACCTCACCCCACAAACCATCATCACCGGCTACACCAGCCTCAAAGCCAACGACAAAGTCAACGACGCCGGCACCTTCACCCTCGAAGTACCCGCCAACCACCCCGTCGTCGACCTACTCATCCCACCACTAGCCTTCGACGGCGACCCCAACTCCACCCTGCGCAAACTCACCGACATACAACAATTCCTCGTCGTCGAATACGGCCACACCCGCTACACCTACTTCGTCGACACCATCATCGACCACGCACAACAACACGACCCCACCGTCGAAATCACCGGCACCTCCATCCACGACCTGGCCAACTACCTCGTCATGGAATCCAACCCACTGGCCATCAAAGCCATCCAACCCAAATACATGGACGTCCGCGCCGGCGACTCTCTGCGAGTCATTAAGACCTTCATCTTGATGAACCTGCGACGCCTCTACCAATTCGACTTACTGCCCGACGCTGACCCCTGGTCGCCCATTGCCTGGCGTGATTACGCAGACTGGCCGATTATGGTCAACCCACTTCACAAATCCACCACAACTCCTTGGACTGTGCTTGCCGCTCGCTTCGACTCACTTGCCGACCTGACCAAGGAAACACTCGACGCCGCAGGACTCCGCCTAACCATCACCCTCTGGATGCCCTGGGACAAACAACCATTCCCCACCCACACCCGACTCTGGAAACCCACCTTCATCATCGACATCGTCCCCCTCACCAACGACTCCTCCGTCGCCGGACACGTCAGAGAAGGTGTAAAAAACATCAGCCGCCGCTGGGACCCCGAAGACAACGTCTCCACCGTCGGACTCGGCGACCGCACCAACCCAGACGGCTACAAACCCTGGATTATGCTCCGCCCCACCCACATCGACTACGCCACCAGCGACGTCACCATCACACGCTCCAAATACGCAGACGTCACCGTCGGCGGAAAATCCCCCAACGCCATCAACCAACTACTCAAACGAGCTTGGGGTTGCCCGCAAATCGTGGACACGTAGTTAAGCTGCTTAGGGGTTAAGCAGCGGCCTTCTTATTACCATTTTG
>NZ_JASPGQ010000036.1:0-3643 GCF_030229885.1 Corynebacterium sp. MSK204
TCCTGCCGGTACTCCGGGGTGTACTTCTTCCTTGACGAACTCACAATGAACATCCTCTCCTACGGACACAAGATCCGTACTAATAGGGTGTCCACTACTCGAGGGTAACCGCAAATTCGATTGAGCCGTTTAACAACCAGCTGCGCAAAGCCACCCGTAACCGGGTGCAGTTCACCAACGATGAATCAGCGCTCAAGACGTTGTGGTTGATGATCTGCACTATTGAAGACAAACGAGCCTTAAAGAGATCCAAGCAATGCAAACGAGCCTCAGCTACAGCCAGCAGGCTCGTGGAAAGAGCACGAGTATCCGGCTGGAAACAAGCCATCAACCAACTAGCCGTGGCGTACCCCGACCGATTCGCGGACTACTTGTAAACCAAACCCCCGCACACAAAGAAACGGACACCCTCTTGCCTTTGCCAGAAACGCCAGCCAGGCGCATCAGTCGGGCGGTTTGTTCGCGACCGATATCGATTCCGTCACGGTGAAGTGCATGCCACATTTTCCGCACGCTTAAGACACCGTCATTATCCCGATGAACAGCACTAATGCGTTCAACTAGAACAACCGTCACGAAGGCGACGAGCACTTAGCCCTCGGGCTTTGGACTGGCGATAACCACGCGCGGTGATGAACCCACCAGCCCGGCTATTCTTTTAACGCCAGTGCAGATGAACTCGACAGAGAAATGATTGCGGTATTTATCGATGAACCGGATCATAACCGAGGCTTGGGGCCTGGTCGTGAGGCGAAAAAGCTGACGCGGCCTTCAGCAACTCATTGGTATCTCGAAGCTGGTGATTTTCACGGCGTAGCCTGGCATTTTCGGCAGCCAAATCTTCAGGCACAGGTTCTGGGGTGTTTCCCGCACGACGAGCAGACTTAAGTCCATAGACGAGCCGTGTGCCATGAAACCCCAACTTTGCAGCTACTGCCTGGCACGCGGGGCGCATCGACATATTTTCCGCCAAGATACGATCCTCTACAAGACGGACCACACGGTCCTTCGCATCTTGGTCAAATTTTCTTGGCATGTTCCAGATTTTCCCATCTACTCAAACGGACCAAAACCTGGGACACTTCACAACGGAGGGTTTGCACATGCCCCTACGTACTCCAAGTGCATGAGGTGCCCAGTTGCACAGCCCTTAAAGTGCGGCTACGGCATTGCTGGAAGCAATTGGTGTTCCAGTAATGAAAGAAATGGATGTTATAAATATACTTTTATTCCTGATTAGAAGAGTTCCAGCGTCGGTAGAGCGCGTTGAACAGTCTCGCTGCAGAAAAGAACACGATAAAAAGAAAGACCGAAGACAAACAGAAGATTAAAATCGCTTCCACTAGGGTTCCCCGCTCACTCTGTAGCGATATAATGGTGACCACGATAGCTCCTAAGAGAGACGCGGTGATGATTTGCCAAAGAGGCCAAACTTCATTTTCCATAAGTTTCCTACTCAGCCCTTAAGTTATCTGATACCACCTAATCATAAGCGCTAATACGGCGTTACGAATGGGAGTCTTAGCAGCCTTTGCGACGGGCCGAAGAATCGGAGGGACTGCCCCTGTGATGCAGCCACCAATTAGCGCATCAACACGTGCTTCGGCTTCTAGTCGGTGACCATGCCTTATTTTACTAACCAGCTCGGCTGTAGCGGTTCCTCCAAGAGCCCCTACGACGCAGCCGCCAATTGCAGCAATGAACGGCAGGATAGCGGCTGGAACCGCGCGGACAGAAACCTTTCCCGAATCAGAATGTTGCTTCTGGATTGCTGCAATTTCACGAAGCGAAGGCATTATCTCAGCTTGAGCTTCCAGATCGTTTGGAAAAAGCGCCGCAGCTACGTCTTGGGGAGTAGATTCTTTCGATGCATTCTCGAGAGCTTCATAAAACTCCGGTGGAAACCCTTCCACGTTTTCACTATAGATGGGATCAGATCCTGAAATGCTCTCAGCACTTGCAGAAGGAATTATCAACAAAGAGGACATTGGAAGAACCGTAGACATTAGGAAAGCAACTATTCTTTTTCTAACAGAACGAGTAGTTGTCTGCCTACCTTGCGAGTTCAAGATGTAACACAGAGACATTATAATACCTTCCGGGAGTAAAACGACTGTCCTAGTTGAAATAGCTTCGGTGTCACCAGTCATGTTTTAAAGAGACAATCAGAAAGAAATATCACCTAGGGGCTTTATCACCTTCTAACGGCGGCTCTATCGAAATCCAGATACTTTCTCTAGCTATGTACACAGAGTCGGAACGAAAGTGGCCCCCTTTCGGGGACCTGGCCCGCGTATCGCTTGTATAATGCTGTACCCCCGCACTCCTTCTAAGGAAGAGGGCTTCGCTGTTCAATATCGAATATGCTTTCCGGTAATAGAGGATTGCATCCGCTAGTGTGGTGTATCTGGGGCCTAGCCCCCGGAAAGCGAACACGTCGGTGGTTAGGCCCCTAGTTGTATTTGTGCGTGGTCCGCGACGGCCATTCCCGCAGGTTTTACTGGGCTGGGCTATGGATAGCCTGCAAGATACATACCTGGTTGAACGAGCACTGCGGATGGCGCACACACTGCGCGGTGACGTTGCTGATGGGCTAGTGTTTCACGCTGATCGCGGAACTCAATTCATCAGCGAGCAGGTCTGGGCGGTGTGCCGCAATTTGGGCATTGCCGAATCCGTGGGGCGTACCGGAGTGTGTTTCGATAACGCGATGGCTGAGTCGTTCTGGTCGACGCTTAAAACCGAGTTCTACGACCGGAAGCACTGGGCCACCCGTGAATCCGCCCGCAAGGCCGTTGCCTACTGGATTGAAGTCGTCTACAACCGTCGGCGCAGGCACTGAAGCACTCGGGATGGTCAGCCCCGTCAACTGTTGCGCCCGGGTATTTGGTAGCAGTGTCGTGACTATCCGGTTGCGCTCTAGTCGCTATCCGGTAGCGGCTCACCAGGCTCGGGATGATACTCCCGGTAGCCGCACCACTCGGGTGCGGCACATCCTGAAAGGGGTCTGCCATGAGGGATTATCATGCCGTGATGACACTGCTATTACGGCAGCATTCTTACCGTCGGCTCGAGTGCTCCCACCGGTCCATTCCACAATCGAACCATGCACTGCGAAGCCTCGGCCCGACCACCGCCTAGCAGGACGCAGCGTTGACGAACGGCTGCTTTCGGAAAGTCAACAAGTCGAGGCCCGAGTCTACCCGCTACCGGATACTCACTCAGGTGCTACCAGATACTCACCACACCGCTACCATTTCAGTCTCTTGAACATCAACTTCGAGAACCACACCAGCCTAACCAACAGCAGAGAAGAAATAGCAGCCTAACCACTAGGTAGCTTCACTAGTTGTCCACGATTTGCGGGCAACCCCAGCTCGACAGAGTACAACCCACAAATACACCCTGGGGTAAAACGACAAGTAGTCCCCGAAACACCAACCACCCACAATTATTCGGGGTGGTGGTCTTCCGGGGACTACCGTGGATCAGTATGTAGTTGTCTTTTTGTTGTTTGGTGTCGGCGGTGACTTACTCTCCCACAACCTCCCGGTTGCAGTACCATCAGCGTGTACAGGCTTAGCTTCCGGGTTCGGAATGGGACCGGGCGTTTCCCTGTAGCTATGAACCACCGACAAACCTA
>NZ_JASPGQ010000037.1:0-2923 GCF_030229885.1 Corynebacterium sp. MSK204
GCACGATCATCCTTACCGGTTAAGCGTTGCTGCTGTATATGGGTCCATTTGTAGTATCCAGACCGAGATACCTTCAAAAGGCGTGCCATGCGCTTGATGCTGTAGTTAGCCTTCTCCTGCTGCATTAATTCGAACTTTTCTGCTCGCGTTGCCTTAAAGCGAAGAAGGCTGTCGCTTTTGACAAAAACTCGTTATCCATCTTGGCTTCTGCCAGTTCACGACGCAGACGAGCATTCTCCGCACGAAGATCAGCCTCGCTTAGCCCATCGGAGGATCCTTAGGCGTTGACGCTCATTTTTTACCCACCGGCCTAAAAGGCCAGGTGCGACGCCAATTTCTTTGGCTACATGAGCAATTGGGCGCTGCGATTCGATTACTAGGTTCGCGGCTTCACGCCGGTACTCAGGCGTGTATTTCTGGCGTTGTTGACTCACAATGAACATCCTCTCTTACGGACACAAAATCCGCACTAATCGGGTGTCCACCAAACGAGGGTAACCTCACCTATCGATGGTTCGGGCTTTCTCATGCACAGCTTTAATGCGCGCACGGACCTGACCCCCATAAAAATGAAAACCACACCATCACAATTTTCATTGTGAGCGGATGTGGTGTGTGTACGTATAAGTATACAGATTTGCAACTGGACGGCAAGTGGATACATGCAAATCACGTCAAAGACTAAAATGCTGATCGCAATCAGCTTAGATAGCCCTGTTTAGAATGTTTAATCTACGAGAGTGTCGCAAATAGTTTTCAATAATTCTAATCGAATAAGCCAAGCGTGATGGGCAACATGATCACCTTGTAGTCGGAATCCCCTACGGAAGGCCGTTCTTGATACCGCGAAGCGCGTTAGCAAAGCGGAGGACCAAAATCGTCTAAATCAGTCGGAGCTGACCCCCGTTTGGTCCGACCTAACGGAACGACTTAGCCGCACGTGGGGTGAACTCAATCGACCAAGCCACACTCGTCCTCTAAGTCCTGCAACGAGATTGTGTCCAATTCTCCGCGTCGGGCTGCTTCGGCTTCGGCTTCGAGCGCATACACAAACTCAAGTTCATCTAGGTAGGAATCTAGGGCCTTGCGAAGATAGAAGGCCCCTGTCCGTCCAGTCCGCGAAGCAAGCGCATCTAGGCGCTCCATTTGCTTCGCGTCAACGCGCAAACTGATCACTGACTCGCTCATGTAAACACGCTTACAACAAGTTAACGGATTTGTACACCCCGTGAGCATTGTCCGTACATTGCTGTCCCTACCTGGTGCCGTTGACTTCATGGTTGCCTATAGGAACTACCTGGGCGTTTTAGCGGTAATCGAATTAAGAAATAAGAAAAACCTCGTCCAGTCGCCTTAAAATGACATGCCGTTCGGCGTAGCGACGGCGAAGGCCTGTCAAGAATGCGTTGAACTCCGCTTCCCAGGGCTCCCCTAGCTCCGCCGACTTTTCCCTCATGGTCTGCAGCAGCTCGATGCCCATGTCGCGACCAACCTTAGTCGAATCTAGATAAGTTGCGACATCGTCGCGAACGAAGGGAAGAGCCTGCGCCGGGAGGTCATCGAGGAATCGTTGCGCCATTGACTGCCCCATTCCCGCCTTTATGACGGTGCTCCAGGCAAGTTCAGGGTCTTCAAGACACAAGTGTTGGAACATCGCTAAGTCCCATGGCTTAGCCGCCAACGTGTCTTGTATATGCGCCGCAGCATTCGCCTTGTCGGTAGCCACAGCATAGAGTTCCTGAGCGGACGACAGTTCTGGATATGTGTCGAATACACTACGAGCCACGCGCTCCGAGTGTTCCGGAAAATACTCCTTAGCAAGTACGGCCCAACCCGAGGCTATATTTCGAGTTTCCTCTACGGCGCACTCGTTAACCGCCTTCTCGGACCAATCGAAGGCAAGAGCATAGCGGTTGATATCACAAAGGCCGGCAATGATCCCCTCATAGCGCGACGCCGCACTTCCCTTGAGACCATGGGTTCGAAGGACGGCTTCAGCAGTGCCTTCAAGCACCGCTAGCCGACGCCCCACGTAGCCACCGCCCTCTTCCCCGAGAGCAGGTGCCAAATAGACTGGGTCAAGGTCAATCTCTTCCACCGAAGAAATCTCGTTCATTCGTATGAACCAGTCAGCCAAAGCGCGACCAGAATAACTAGCTTGCTCTGCCGCGGAAGGAACTACCCGCGCCAAGACTTCGCCGGCATCCCTTACGGCATGGGCATAGTCATTGACCCCGGGGATAGTCTTGAGGACCTCTTCTACTGCATCTAGAGCAACAAGCACGATATCGGATGGACTCAGCGGCACGATGCCAGAAAGTTGTGCAGGTTCCTCTACTGCCTGCTCTAAAAGCCCAGCAGCTTCAAATATGCGATCGCTGTAATAAACGCCGCGTTCACCCTTGTACAGATCGGGATCATTAGACCGGACAAGCCCGGTTACCGCCTGTGCAAGAGTTCTCATGGGATTCAGTATAGAAAATTCTGGGATCACAAGGAGGAGGGGCAAGGTCACCGTTGAAACCGGTGTCCTTGCCCCTCTCGGTACAAACTTTATGTAGTTGTTTGTTGTTTGGTGTCGGCGGTGACTTACTCTCCCACAACCTCCCGGTTGCAGTACCATCAGCGCGTACAGGCTTAGCTTCCGGGTTCGGAATGGGACCGGGCGTTTCCCTGTAGCTATAAACCACCGACAAACCTAAAAGAACACTACCCACCACACTGTGTGCGGGTGTTGTGTCAGATACTGCATAGTGGACGCGACACACAATAATGTGTTCATTTGTTTGTTTACTCGCTTCACAAGTCCACCCAACAATCCAACCTCAAACCACATAGTGTTTTGGGGGTTGTTGTGGTGTGTTTGTCTTGGTCAATTAGTACCAGTAGCCTTCACACCTTACAGTGCTTCCAAGTCTGGCCT
>NZ_JASPGQ010000038.1:0-1929 GCF_030229885.1 Corynebacterium sp. MSK204
GACATGGTGGTAGATTACCTTTCTTCCCAGCCCGACTGGGCTGGATATCAGGTGTCCACCAAAAAGGGGTCAGGTCCTTTGTCGGCTGCCTTGTTGATTGTGACGGTTGCAAGCATCTCGCATACGATTCGGGCCGTTGACCTTATTTCTTCCCTTGCGGTGTTTGCCGCGGTGGTGGGCCTGTTGGGTGTTGTTTTGGGCTCGCTGGCGCTGACATTGTTCAACCGTGTGGCAGGTGTTGTGCTTGCCGGTATTGTTACGGTCACGTTTATTGCCGTCTCTGGGCTTATCCTCATCTTAAGCCTGGTGCCGATTTATCTGCGTGTTGTCAATACGATTGCGTTCCCACTGGTGGGTATTCCGCTGGACATTTTCAACCTTCTGACGCGGCATTCGCCGTTGGGTAGGCTCGTCCGCTTGTGGGTCATCACGCATCTTGCGGTGCTCGCGACTATTTCACTGGGCTTGGTCGCGGTAGTCATTGTGCTCAATATTGCTGGGACGATTACCGGGTTTGTTGCCGTATCCGGCATCGCTATCAGTATCGTGCTGGCCTACGTGTATTTCTTGATTCCGCTGGTTATCATCGCGGTTGTTGTTTCAATCGTGTTCCTAGCAGTCTTGCCGGGATTAATTGACATGGCGTTTGGTCTCACCGCCGCACTGCCCTAAATAATGAAACGTCAGTGCTGCTATCATAAGGGGTGCACAGTGCACTCGTTTTCTGCCGAAACAGGCAGGAACAGCGCTGACAGGACACAAAACACGTATTCGATTCGGGGGAATTGTTTCTAATGGCTGCAAAGAAAACCGCCAAGAAAAACACCAAAACCACCCAAGAGTGGTTCACCTACACCACTACCAACGGCGACGACATCACCCTGCCGCCCATTGACTCCATCATCACCGTCGGCGACCGCCGCCGCGCCAAGCGAGACGGCCTTGACGATGAAGACTTCTCCTGGATGATTCTCGAACGCGCCGCCGACAAATCCGACGACGGCACCCTCGACGTCATCGATAGCATGCACATGGACGAGTTCAACACGTTCATGCAGGACTGGAGCGAAGGCGGCGACAAAAGCTAGCCTTGGCGAAATCGTCTCCCTCATCGACGCCGTCGACTCCGACACCCGATTCGCTATGGCAGTCGAACGAGAGCTCATCGAAGCCGGCATCCGCTGGCGGTGGATAAACGACGGCACAGACCGTGTCACGTGGAATGATGTCATCGCTTTGATTGCCACCGCCGGGCCAGATTCAGCACTGGTGCGCAATGCACAAAGAAAAGACTGGGAGTGGAATCTCACCAATCAACTCCTGGCGCATATTGCTGACCAGCAGGCGATGAGTGCTTGGGGAGGTAAGGGGCAAAAGCCTAAGCCTATTCCCTGCCCTGGTGTTGACGATTCGACCACTGAGACTGCTGGTATTCAGGCAGAGGGACTTACGAAGGAAGAAATGGATAAATGGCTGGGCGATGATTGGCCTGGCGTTGACGGGGGTTAATTCATGGGTGCAAACTTCGATGTTGGTACCGGCTGGGTCAGTATCGTGCCGAAAATGGGGGACTTCTCCCAGGTACGCAAGCAGATTGATAAGGCTGTGGTCAGCCCGTCTGGCTCGTGGGGTGAGAAGCTGGGTAATAAAATCACCGGCGGGCTGAAAAAGACGATGAAAGCTGGTGCTGTAGCCACTACCGCTGCCGCTGGTGTGAGCGCAGGCAAGGCTTTCAGCGATGGTTTTAATCGTCTTGCTTCGACTGATAAGGCTGAAAAGGCCCTCGAGGGCTTGGGCTATAAAGGCAAAGACATCGACCAGATTATGGGCAATGTCAACAAGTCCATTGAGGGGGGCCCGAACCCCGGAAAGTGGACACGGGGATTTAATCAAGATGCGATAGTAAGTGTAGCTGATCCGGCGGCTTCG
>NZ_JASPGQ010000039.1:0-1928 GCF_030229885.1 Corynebacterium sp. MSK204
GAGCATCGAGAGCTTCTTTGATCTTGTCTTCAAAGGAGTCCAAGTCACGACTGGGATCGTTGACGATCTCCTGCAGCGTCGTGGCAAACACACGCATCCCGCGAAGAGAACCGAGCAGTTCGAAGTCTTCATCGGTAAGAGCCATGGCTATACCTTCCATTCTTTATCAGTGAAGGCAAACGCCCCGGCCCCGCGTACATGCGACACAGAGTCCGGCGTGTCCGCCGTGGGCTGTTGGCGGTGCGCACGCGTAGTGTCGATGGCCGTCGACAGTGGTACATCGGTGGGCAAATACGCCTGTGCTGCGGCCTGTTTTAGATCCTTGAGCTCTTGGGCTACTTTGTTGACGCTGGGGACTGCTTTGCGCGATAACAGCTGACCACAGGCTTGTTCGAGTTCGATTCGGGAGTAATCCTTCGATAGGTTCAGTACGCCCAGAACGCTAGAATATGCTTGGGCTTCGACTTTACGAGCGTTAAACATCTGGCCGATGAGCTGTGCTGTCGCGGTCCCAATACTTTTCGCCCAGTCTTCCAAGCGTTGCCGGTTCCACTGGGTGTTTAAGTCCTTATGGTTGTCGGGGACATGCTCATCCAAGGTGGAGTAGCCATAATTAGCAGGGGCAATACGATGTGAAGCAACAATCTCACCGTCGTAGAAGACATCCAGATAGTCATCAAAAAGTTGCACGTCGACGAACTTGCCCGCTAGCTTCCACGGCACTGAATACCAGTGATTGGCGATCCGGATGTGGTAGTTCATTGCGACCTTGGACTTCTTCCACCGCGACCACGACCACCGCCGGTCGGGCAATGGGCGCAGCAGCTGTTGCTCATGGTCTTCAAACAACTGGCGACGAGAGATATCCTGCCCGCGGAAGGGACGGCGATCGTTGATGAAATCGCTTTGGTCCTCGAGGGCCTTATTGAGCATGTCGAAACTGTAGAACTCCTGGTCGTCGAGGTATTCCACGCACCATTGCTGGGCAATATCCACGGCCTTTTCAACATTCGCCTTATACCGCGGCCGGTAGCCTTTCGCCGCAGTAATACCTATCTGATAGAAATCGGCAAATGTAGAATACTCCGCAACCGGGATACGCCCCCGCAGCCCACAGGAAATCTGTTGCGTGGCTGTGAGCGCGTTATCCGGGATCAACCGCAGCGGACAACCACCGAAATACTCCAAAGCCGCACGGTGGGCTAAAAGCCACGACCGCATTTTTTGATCCGGCCACGCCGATACATGCATCATCCCTGAGTGCGGCAATGAAGCTACAAACAAGTGCGCGGTAACCCGCTGGCCTGAGACAGGATCCACAACGACCATTCCATCGCCCGACCAGTCCACCATGAGCTCGTCACCGGGATCGTGATTCAGTTGCGCTGACAGCTGATGAACATCGACATAATGCTCAAACAGCGAACAGTACTGTCGATACGAATAATGACGCTGACCAGTACCAACAGGGAACTCCAGGTACTTGGCGTGCGCGACTTTCAACGTCACGCGCTTGCCAGAGACCATCCGCTCAGCAACCTTTTTGAAATCCGGTGCGAGGAACTCCGCATCGTTGCGACGCCGGTTATCCGGAAATAGCTCCTCTAACTGGGCATTCGACAATCCAGCAATCCCACGAGCATCGAGTCGATGGTCCCTTACAACGCGACTGGCCTTATCAATCGTCGACTTCGAGACCCCTAAATCGGCTCGAATCTGGTTCCAGGAACGATTCCCGGCAACCAAGGCAAACATGATGGCACGGTAATCCGTCACCACCATCACTCCTTCCACGTGAACGCGACCCACGCGTACACACTGCGTGGGCCGTCCACTAAAGAGTGCCTAAAAACTACCCCCGGTACCCGATATCCGCACCGGTCGGTACTCGATACCGCCCTACCGGTACTAAATAGCGTCGCGCGTCA
>NZ_JASPGQ010000003.1:0-208902 GCF_030229885.1 Corynebacterium sp. MSK204
CCGGGACGGGTATCACCCCATCCGATTAAAGAACAGAACAGGTCTGTCTTATGGCATCAATCAAGCAATACAAGACCGCCAAGGGTAAAGCTTGGCGCGTGCAGTACCGCTCCCCCGATGGGCGGAATCGCACCAAGCGTGGATTCCGCACTAAAAATGAAGCACAAGCCTGGGCTGACAAAAACGCCGTCCACATGAACGAGCAAAACTGGATAGACCCCAACGCCGGCAAAGTGACTATTGGTGAGGTTGCTGTGCCGTGGGAGGCGAACCTGACTCACCTGAAGCCTAAGACGCGGCATGACATGCTTGCGGTGTGGCGTAACCACGTGGAACCAAAGTGGGGCGGGCGTCAGGTGGCCGGCATTAAACCCTCGGAGGTACAAGCATGGGTGTCCAGCCTGGATAGGTCGGCGTCGTTGGTTAGGCAGGCCCATGCGGTGCTGGCGCAGATTCTTGACCTGGCGGTGATGGATAAGGCGGTGCGGGAGAACCCAGCGCGGGGCGTGAAACTACCGCGTAAGGGTGCGGCGCGGAAAGTGTATCTCACAGCGGAACAGCTAAGCCTATTGGTGAGTGAATGCACACGCTATCAGGAGTTGGTCTGGCTGCTTGGCACCGTGGGCCTGCGTTGGGGTGAAGCCGCAGCACTCAGGGTACGAGATGTGAACGTGCTACGGAATCGCATCAACGTGGAGCGTAATGCGGTCACCGTGGGCAGTGAGGTGATTATTGGTACGCCTAAAACCCATGAAGTGCGGGAAGTGTCTGTGCCCGTGTCCGTGATGCGGATGCTGGTCCCTGTGATGGAGAGTAAGGGGCCGGATGAGTTGCTGTGGCCGCGTCGTGACGGCACTCCGATGAAGCCGCCTACGCATGGCAAGTGGTACTACAACGCACTGGATAGGTGCATGGATAAGTACCCGGATTTTCCGCGAGTCACCCCGCACGGGCTTAGGCATGTGGCGGCGGGATTGATGATTTCCGCCGGGGCGAATGTGAAGGTTGTGCAAAGGCAACTCGGGCATTCTTCGGCTGCGATGACCCTTGATATTTACGCTGAATTGTTTGATGAGGATTTGGAGGCGGTGGGCAGTGCTGTGGATGAAAAGATTTCAGATGTCGTCAAATTGTCGTCACGTAGGGCTTAAAAAGGGTGTTTATGCAGGTTAAATGGGGTTTAGGTGGCTGGTTCGACCCCAGTTGGAGGAGCAGACTACATCCCGCCCAGCATTGCGCTGAGCGGGATTTTTCGTATACGCCACACAGCTCGAGTTCAGAGGGTTGCGGAAGATACAGGTTAAGCACAACGGGGACAGGAAAAGGGGCCTAGCCAATCAAGGCTAGGCCCCTTCCCTACTGCACTCTATGCGCTCGCCGCAGGCTCAGGGAGCGCTGAGCGAGCGTCAACGAGTAATTAGTCGTTGATGTAGAGGTACTGCTTGTTCACGAACTCGTCCAGTGCGAAGACGGAGAGCTCGCGGCCGAAGCCGGAGTTCTTAACGCCACCGAATGGCAGTACTGGGGAGAAGTACTGGCCCAGGTTGACGTGAATCATGCCGGTTTCGATCTGGTCAGCAACCTTGGTGGCGCGCTCGGTATCATCGGAGAAGACGGCACCGCCCAGGCCGTAGTTGGAGTTGTTGGCCAGCTCTACGGCTTCCTTCTCGGAGGAAACCTTGTAGATCTCTGCTACTGGGCCGAAGAACTCTTCGTAGTAGGAGTCGGAACCGACGGGGACATCGGTAAGCACGGTCGGCTCGTAGTACGCAGCGGTCTCGTGCAGGTTACCGCCGGTGCGAACCTTAGCGCCGTTGTCCACAGCGGTCTTGACCTGCTTGTCCAAGTTCTCTGCTGCTTCGCGGGAGGACATTGGGTAGTACTGGTTCTCGCCCGGCTGGGTTGGGTCAGCCTGCTTCATGCCCTCAGCAATGCGGACCATTTCATCGACGAACTCGTCGTAGATGTCTTCCATGACGATGATGCGCTTGTTGGAGGTGCAAGCCTGGCCAACGTTTTCGATGCGCTTGACCCAAGCGTCCTCGGCAGCCTTGGTGATATCGGCTGCATCCAGGATGATGTAGGGGTCGGTGCTGCCAAGCTCCAGCACAACCTTCTTCAGGTTGCGGCCAGCGATCTCGGCCACGGCGGCACCGGCGCGCTCGGAACCGGTCAGGGATACGCCCTGGACGCGCTTGTCCCCGATGATCTCTTCAATCTGCTTGTGGTCGGCGTACACGTTGATGTACACGCCCTCTGGCAGGCCAGCCTCGCGGAAGATCTCCTCGATGGCTGCAGCGGACTTCGGGGTAATTTCGGCGTGCTTCAAGATGATGCAGTTGCCGTTCATCAGGTTCGGGCCGGCGAAGCGGGCGACCTGGTAGAAGGGGTAGTTCCACGGCATGATGCCCAGCAGGGTACCAATGGGCAGGCGGCGGAGGGTGGCCTTGCCGCCTGGCACGTCAACCGGCTGGTCCTTGTTGTGCTCTGGGGCGTTGTCTGCATAGAACTGCAGGATGTCGCCGGAGAAGTTAATTTCCCACTCGCCTTCTGGGGTGGACTTACCCATCTCCTGTGCGGCAATCTTGGATAGCTCGCCCTTGCGCTCCTTGAGCAGTTCCGCGGCGCGGGACACAATCTTGGCGCGCTCCTCAATTGGGGTCTCGCGCCAGGTCTGGAAAGCCTCGTTGGACTTAGCCAGAACCTCTTGGATCTGCTCATCGCTAAAGGTGTCGAATTTCTCTACTACTTCATTGGTAGCGGGGTTAGTTACCGCAAAATCCTTGGACATTATTGGATCCCTTTCTAATTGGATTCTTGGAACTAATGTGGCGACGAACACAGTCTGTGTGCGCCTGCCACAAGAGTACTTAAAGTTCTAGTGACGTGTCACCCATGAAAGTGGGTAATTTGTTTTAGGAGGCCGCGACGACCGAGCCATCCTTCATCTTGATGCCCTCATCCTGCTTCATATAGGTGGCATCGCGGGTGAGCATCTGGCGCACCGCCTCCTCGTTCTTCTGGATTTCCGCTTCGAGCGCTTCCGAGTCTTGGCGGAGGAGGTCAAAGCGCTCCTGCACCAGCGGTGCCTCCATTTGCAGGATGGGGCGCATGACGGAGTCGGCCACGCCACAGGCATCGGCGACCTCATCGCCGTGAATGATGCGCACGTGCGCGGCGGTCCAGTCCGCCAAGGTGTCATCGGGCATGCCCGTGAGCTCCTTGGCGTTGACGACGAAGCCGTCCATGAGGGCATCAACAAGCTTGCGGGCCGATTCGTTGATCTCGCCGTCGACGGTGTGGATGGCATCCATGGTCTCCTGGGAGGCCTCTACCCCATCTTCGCCTTCGAAAAGGTCCGCGGAAATGCCCAGCATGCGCCCGGCAATCTTCCACAGGTAGAACGCGTCTTTTTCTTCTTCTGCGGTAAGCTTCCAGCCCATGTTGCGCAGGCCAGCGTATGGAATGTAGGTGAAATCAAACCAGGTGCGCAGCATGTCGAACTCGCTGATCGGAGCACCGTAGTGGGAGTAATCCAGCTCCTTGCGGGTGTGCACACGCCGCACGTGGGCGTGGATGGCGCGCACCATGCCGGTGTGAATGAAGCCTTCGCCGCCGGGTTGCAGCGCATTCGGCAGGTAGAGCGAATAGGTCCAGTTGGTGGTGTAGGCAAGGCGCTTGACGGCGCCATCGGTAAGCTCACCGGTGTTGACCAGCAAGTCCGCGATCGCTGGGGTGGAATAGGTGTGGACCAGCGAGCCCGGGCCCAGCGCCAGGCCGTGGCTAAGCGGCGGGATGGACAGGTAGACGCGGCGGCCGCGCTCCAGCTTTTCGGCGTCGATGCCGTCAAGTGCCTTGGTCATGTCCTCAATAAGGGCGGCAACCTCGGGGAAGGTGTCCTCGTTGGCGGTGCCGCGCGCGAGGGCATCGCGCAGGTTAGGCATGATTTCCTTGACGGTGTGGCCGCTGGTAAACAGCGCATCAGCCACCGGGTCCATCTTCCAGAAAGCCTCGTGGTAGCGGTCTGCGCGCTCTTGGCCAAAGGTGGCGATGAATTCATCCTTATCGCCGCGGCCAGCAGGCCACTCGCCGACGGTACCTAGGGACATAGTGTTAGTCATGGTGTTCTCCTCTGAGAATGTTATGGGGGATGGGTTAGCTGCGAGCTTCTTTAGAGTCATCGTGCAGCGTGTAATCGGATTTGGTCTCGGGCTCGTTTTTCGCGATGTGTGCCTTGATCACCGCGGTGACATCGGACCATGGCGGCTTATTCTTATTGGCGCGCTTAATCTTTGCCTTTTGCGCACCCGGCAGCTTGTCCCGCAGGCGCGCAACCTTGGCTTCTGCGCGCGCGGCACCCCGATACAGGATGGCCCACGGCTTGTAGTTCACCTTTTCCCAGCGCGTGCCCTTAACCATGAACTTGGTATCTTCCACGCCGCAAATGGTGGTCAGCGCACCAAGCGCCATCTTGGGAACCAGCGGGTGGATGGTTTCTAGAATGCTCATTAAGGCGGTGGCCACGCGCTCGTGATAGGTGGAGGAATACCCGCCATTGGCGTAGATATAATCCGTCATCTTACGCATTTCATCGCCAGTCTTGGGGATGAGGCGCTCTTCGGCGCCCATCATATAAAGGATGTATCCCCAGTACTGGGCCACATCGTCCCAATCCTGGCCGGAGTGCGGGCGGCCAAAGCGCTCGTCGATGGCCAACGGCATCATCCCGAACCAGCCCTCACCGGAGACCAGGAAGCTGGAGCCAATCGGCCGTCCGAATTCGTTGTAGTGCTCCTTGCCCCACATCTTTTCTAGGCCACGATTGGCCTGGGAATGCAGCAAGCGCACGCGCACGGCGGCCTTGCGACCTTCGCCGAAGCGGTCAAAGACGTCCTTTTTGCCCAAGTCAGTGAAGAATTGCGCCGTTTCAATGGAGCGCTGCATGGCCTTGAACTCGAACATGCCGGTCTCGCCCGTGGCCGCCGATGTGCGGTCCTCCATCGTGGTGGCCCAGTATGCGAAGGCGATGGCCAGAACCTCTGAGGTGCGCGTGACGTTGTAATAGGCCACACGGCCGCGCTCTGCGGCCTCAAGATCCAGCCACTCCGGAATGCGGTCTACCTCTTTGAAGAAGTCCACCAGCTCCGACGCGGGGTCTTCTACCGTCTCGATGCCGTGGTTAAGCGCCTGCTCAAACTTGGCGCGCGATTCCTTGGCGCCATCACGGCGGAAGGCCTGCGCCAGCTTTTCACCGGTCTCATCGGTCTGCCACATGTGGTCATCAAGAAGCTTGGTTTGCAGGCTATCGTAGCCAGACCATTCATCTTCTACGGTGTGCCAGGAATCGAAGATATTGTGTCGCAGCTCGGACCAGCCTGGGGCCGCGGTGCGACGCTTCGGCGCCGGGCGCAGGTCCATGCCATCGCGGTAGAAGTAGCGGAAATCCTCATAGGGATTATCGGACATAGGCAGAACCTTTGGTTCCACCTGCGACGTGTTGGCAGCCTCAGACGTATCTGTGGGAGCAGTCATTGTATTTCATTCCCTTCCTTATTATTAGGCCTTGATAACTAGCTGTGGGGCGCAGCGGCTAGTTCCGGCGGGCTTCCTTGGAGTCATCGTGCAGGGTCCACTCGGCCTTGACGTCTGGCTCATGGTTGTTGATGTGCTCTTGCACTTCCTCCAAGGCATTGATCCACAGCGGGCGCCCTTGCGCGGCGTTGTGCTTCTTGTATTCCTCCGCGCCCGGCTTTTCATCGGCTTCGCGGGCTTCCTTTGCCTCTGCGCGCGCCTTGGCCTCAAAGTCTTTGGCTGCCTGAGAAAAGTCCATATCGGCCCAGCGGGTTCCTTCCACCATGAACTTGGTGTCTTCTTCTCCCACTAGCGTTGCCAGCGAACCCAACATTTCCAGCGGAAGGTCCGGGTTCATCTGCTCCACGATGGACATCAGTGCCGTGGCCACCCGCTGGTGGTACGTGGAAGAGCGCCCGCCGTTTGCGTAAATGAAATCGGTCATCTTGCGCATTTCATCGCCGGTCTTGGGGATGATGCGTTCTTCGCCGCCCATCATGTACAGCACATATGCCCAGTATTGGGCGACATCGTCCCAGTCCTGGCCGGAGTGCGGGCGCCCGAAAAGCTCGTCGATGGCCAGCGGCATGAGCGCGAACCAGCCTTCACCGGAGACCAAAAAGCTAGAGCCAATCGGCCGGCCGAATTCGTTGTAGTGCTCCTTGCCCCAAAGCTTTTCCAGCCCGCGGTTAGCCTGGGCGTGCAGCAGGCGGACGTGGACTGCGGCCTTGCGGCCTTCGCCAAAGCGGTCGAATACGTCCTGTTTGCCCAAGTCCACGAAGAACTTGGAGGTCTCCAGCGCGCGCTGCATGGCCTTGAACTCAAACATGCCCGTCTCACCGGTGGCCGCAGAGGTGCGGTCTTCCATGGTGGTGGCCCAATAGCCAAAGTTGAAGGTGAGAAGGTCCGCGCTCGGGGTGGCGTTGTAGTAGGCAACGCGCCCGCGCTCGGCGGCTTCAAGGTCGATCCAGTCTGGGATGTTATCGACCTGCTCGAAGAAAGCCACCAATTCCGGCGATGGGTCCTCGACGGTCTCGATTCCTCCATTCAGCGCCTGCTCGAACTTTGTGCGCGATTCCTTGGCACCATCGCGGCGGAAAGATTCTGCTAACGCGGCACCCAGTTCATCAGTTTGCCACATGTGATCATCGAGCAAACGAGTCTGCTGGGTGTCGTAGCCTTCCCACTCGTCATGAACGGTGTGCCAGTGGTCAAAAATATTGTGGCGCAGGGTGGACCAGCCGGGTTTGTCCACGCGGCGCTTCGGCGCCGGGCGCAGGTCCATGCCATCGCGGTAGAAGTAGCGGAAATCCTCATAGGGATTATCGGACATGGGCAGAACCTTAGGTTCAGTCCGAGTATCAGTAGGAGCAGTCATGGGGAGTAAACAACCTTTCCAATCTTGGTGCCACACCACACACGTTTCCTGTTTATGTGGCGTAGTTCACCATTTAGCTGTGCCCGTAAGCCTATAGAGACTTTGCTCGCGACCGCAATGAATTTTGAATCCAATTTTCTGGGAAATTTCTGGCCGCCAACGCCGCTACTACGCCCGCCTTCACAGCACCTATCCCCTCCTGCGCAAATAGCAAAAATGGCCATCTTGGCAGATTTTGCAAACCTTCTGCCTGCTCACCCCATATAGGTGTACCAGCCGTACATCTGTCCGCTATGCGAACGCATTTGTAACCTGTATCTCGCTCCAGGCTGTACCATGATGTGCATTACATGCAGTGAATTGGCACTGAACTACAGTCACGAAAGTGAGGTCTATTCACCCCTATGCCTACTTCTCCTTCTCAACCCGCGCCCCAGCTTGCCGATGTCCCCTCCACCACCGCCACGGTGCACAACGTCACCGCCGTAGCCGATGACCTTTCGGTCATCGCGTTTTCACTGGACGGTGATGCTCCGCTCGCGGATTACTCCCCCGGCTGCCACGTCGATATCACCCTCCCGGGAGCCAACGGTGAGATGCTTACCCGCCAGTACTCGGTTTTTGAGCTGACCGGCATCTCCTCCCCTCCTGCCGGCCAACAGGAACGGCCAACGTATGGCGTCGCGGTAAAGCGCGAGGAAAACTCCACGGGTGGCTCGATTGCGATGCTCAAACTGCGCCACGGGGATAGTTTTAAGATCTCGCAGGCATTTAATAACTTCGAGCTCGTGGCAGACGCCGGCTACTACGTCTTGGTCGGCGCCGGAGTGGGCATTACCCCTATGCTCTCTATGGCCCAATCCCTCGAGCGCGAGAACAAACCGTATATAGTGCTCTTTTTCGCGCGCGATAGCCACCACGCGGTGCTGCTCGAGCAATTGCGCGAAACCTGCGGCGATAAACTCATCGAGGTCTTTGGCCGCCCGCGCGAGAAGCAAGCAGATATCTACCGGCACCTGCTGGGCCAGGCGCCAAAGGAGACGGCCTTTTATGTCTGCGGTCCGCAAGGATTTATGGATTCCGCCAAAGAAATCGCACTCGACTACCTGCCCGAGCACGCCTTTCACTGGGAGAACTTCCACCCCGATCTACAAGCGCTATCCGGTGAGAAAAACGCCGGGGCCGGCGACGGTCCGTTCGAAGTAGAATTTTGCGGAGAGACGGTAGAAATCCCAGAGAATAAGACGGTCCTAGAGGTCCTCGAGGATCTCGATCTGCCCGTAAAATCGCGCTGCCTGGAAGGAACGTGCAGCACCTGCCTGATGCGCGTGGTTGACGGCGAGCCAGACCACCGGGATTCCGTCTATGACGCGCAAATGTATGCCGAGGGCGCCTTCGCGCCATGCGTCTCCCGAGCACTAAGCCCCAAGCTCACCTTAGAGCGCTGGCGGCAATAACCCTTCGCTCCGGTCCCAGCCGGGAGTGGGAGCGAAGGGGAATAAAGGGGGTATCGGCAAGCGCGGCACAGCCCTAAAGGGCGCGCACCATAATCACGCCGATGATGACCAAGACCAGGCCGATGATGCGGTGGACCGGCGGCAGGCCGCGCTTGGCATTGCCCCAGCCCAGCGATTCAATGACCTGGCCGCAAATGATTGAGCCCACCAGCGAGCCGATGACCGTCGTGCCAGTGCCGATCATGGGCGAAAGCGTCGCTCCACCAACCACAAAAAGCGCGCCGAGCACACCGCCGAGCCACATCCACCAGGGCCCAGGGGCGATACCGCTCAAAAGGGCACGGCGGGGTGCCTTCCAGCCCAGGGTGAGCAGGGCCAACAGGATCACGCCGACGCCCAGGGAAATGACGCTGGCGGGCATGGGGCTGTGCAACGCGCCTCCCAGGTAGCCGTTGACGGCGGTTTGGGTGGCAGAGCCCATGCCGATGAGCACGCCGAAGACCCGCCACAGCCACAGCGAAAGCCCGGTGGCTTGCGCGCGCGTGGTGGCAGCGCCCCGGCCGATTTCTAGCACCAAGGCGATGCCGCCCACCACGATGAGGGCGCCGAGGATGCGCAGCGGGCCGACGGGAACCAAGGGGGATTCGAAAAGGCCGGTCAGATCATAAATAAGGCCCATCGTCACCTGTCCCAGGATGGGAAGGATGACGGTTTCTACGCTGCCGATGCGCGGGAAGAGCAGGATATTTCCCACGATGAAGGCCACGCCCATAAAGCCGCCGAGCCACACCCACCACGGTTGCGCGGCCGCCAGCGCCAGGTCCGGTATCGCGTCACCGGTGACTATCAGCGCAAGGATGGCGGAGACGGCAAAGCCGATAATGAAGGAGAAGAACCCGGCGGCGATGGGCGAGCCCACGGACTCGCGCAGTCGTGTATTAATGGCCGTTTGCGCCGGCACGATGGCGCCGACCAGCATGGCGGCAATAACCAACATTGTTTTTCCTTCCCCCACAGGTTTAGGTCTAAGCAAAGCCTGGAACCAGGCGTTAAATAGAGATGTAATTTTAGAGGCTTAAAATGCAAAAAAGTGCAGGCCGGCAAAAGCGGAACCTGCACTCTCTCGCTAGAAGGAGCCGAGTTTAGTCATCCGTAGGGATCGAGTCGGTGCCTTCCAGCAACTTGGCAACGTAACCAGTGTTGAACTCGCCACTGCGGAACTTTTCACTGTCCAACAGCATGGCCTGGAATGGCGCCGTGGTAACAACGCCTTCTACCTGCAGCTCGTCGATGGCGCGCAGCATGCGGGTAATGGCCTCATCACGGTCTTCTGCCCATACGATGAGCTTGCCCACCATGGAGTCATAGAACGGCGGGATGGTGTAGCCCGTTTCGATGTGGGTATCCATGCGCACACCGAAGCCACCTGGCACGCGGTAGTGCTCGATCTTGCCCGGCCGCGGCGCGAAGTTCTGGTTCGGATCCTCGGCGTTGATGCGGCACTCGATGGCGTGGCCACGAATCTCCACATCATCCTGGGTGATGGATAGCTTCTGCCCGGAGGCAATGCGCAGCTGCTCCTTGATGAGGTCCACACCGGTGATCATCTCCGTAACCGGGTGCTCCACCTGGATGCGGGTGTTCATCTCGATGAAGTAGAACTTATCTTCGGTGTTATCGAAGACGAACTCGATGGTTCCGGCGTTCTTGTACTTCACCTCTTTACACAGGTTAATCGCGGCTTCCTGCATCTCCTGGCGCAGCTCATCGGTCAACACCGGCGAAGGGCCTTCCTCAATGAGCTTCTGGTTGCGGCGCTGCGAGGTGCAGTCGCGCTCGCCCAGGGCGACGGCGTTTTCGCCATCGGCCAGCACCTGGATCTCAATGTGGCGGATATCCGTCAAGAAACGCTCGATGTAGACCGACGGGTCATTGAACGCGGACTCAGCCTCATTCATGATCTCGTTGAGGTCCTTTTCCAGCGTGTCCTCGGATTCCACGACGCGCATACCGCGTCCACCACCACCGGCGGCCGCCTTAATCAGCAGCGGGAAGCCGGTGTTATGGGCAACCTCAAGCGCTTCGTCGAACTCGGTGACCACGCCGTCGGAGCCCGGAACGGTGGGAACACCGGCGGACTTGGCGATGCGCTTAGCCGCGATCTTGTCACCCATCAAGCCAATGTGCTCAGCCGAAGGGCCAACAAAGCCGATCTCTTCTTCTTCCACCATGCGGACAAAGTCCGGCTTTTCGGACAAGAAGCCGTAGCCCGGGTGAATGGCATCTGCCTTGTACGCCATGGCTGCGGAGATGACCAGCTCGGGACTGTTGTAGCTCTTGGAAACATTCGCCGGGCCGATGCACACTGCTTGATCAGCGAGTTTTACCGGCAAGGAGTCCTTATCGCCTTCGGAATAAGTAAGGATGGACTTGATGCCCAATTCCTTGCAGGCGCGAATGATGCGAAGCGCAATCTCACCGCGGTTAGCGATGAGCACGCTACCTAGTAGATCTGACATATTTTCCTCCAGGTCGATTACTTCGGCTGGATGACCATGATGGGCTGGCCGTGCTCCACGGCGTCCTCGTTATCTACAAGGATTTCCTTCACGGTGCCAGCAACCTTGGACTCGATGTTGTTCATCAGCTTCATAACCTCGACGATGCACAGCACCTGGCCAACCTCAACCTCGTCGCCCACCTTGACGAACGGATCTGCGCCAGGCTTCGGAGCGGCGTAGAAGGTACCGACCATGGGAGCCTTCACGGTCTCGCCTTCTGCGGACGGCTCACCGGAACCGGAGGCCTTTGCCTCTTCCTTCGGAGCTTCCTCCTGCGCCGGAGCAGGCTTGGACTCTGGCTCAGCGGCTGGGGCTGGGGCGGCCTCTGGGGCTGCGTCCTGTGCTGGTGCGGCAGCTGGAGCTGCGGCCGGAGCGGCTTCCGGAGCCGGTGCCGGGCGGTTCAGGCCGCCTGGGGTGCGGGACATCGCGAGCTCGACGTCGCCGTACTTGATCTGCAGCTCTTGGATGTCATCAGACAGGTTGGCCCACTTCAGCAGGGACTTCAGGTCGTGCAAGTTGGTGGAATCAGTCATGGTTACTTTTCTCCTTTGGTGAGGTTGATTTCCAAATCGGAAGTCTTGAGGTGGAAGTCGGTGGTATCGGAAGAGTCGTAGATTTGCTGTACCAGGGAGGTAAGGACGCCGCCCTTGACGCCTTCGCCCTCGCCGCCGCGGCCTTCGGCCACGAAGCGCTTCATTTCATCGACCTGGCTGCCGGCGAACATCACGCGCAGCAACAGGGTGTCGATGTCCTCGTCCGGGTGGGCCTTCTTCAGGTCCGGCAGAACCGGCTTGAGCTCTGGGATTTCCTCCGTAATTTCGGAGGAACCGTTGGCCATAATCTTCTCCAGCACGTCTGGGTCCAGCGGGGCGAGCGGCTCGCCATAGTAGCCCAAGGCGTACTTTTTAATCTCGTTCGGGACCACGGAGTATCGGTCACCCGTCGTCACATTCATGACGGCCTGGGTTCCTACGAACTGGGCGAACGGCGTAATCATAATGGGGTATGCGAGCTCTTCGCGCACGCGTGCGACCTCGTACAGCAGCTCTTCGAAGCGGTCACCCAACCCAGCGGTTTCCAGCTGGGATTCGAAGTTGGTGAGCATGCCGCCGGGCAGCTGGTGCATGTAGTGCAGGCCATCGAATGCGCGCGGAACGCCAACTGGCTTATCTTCCGTATCGGCGATTTCCTGAATGCGCTCGCTGGCGGAATCGATGCGCTCATCGTCAACGTCCACCGTGTAGCCCAGTGCGCGAAGATCGCGCACTACGGCCTGGGTGGCCGGCTGTCCCGGGCCATTGGCCAGCGGGGCGATGGAGGTGTGGATGGAGTCCACGCCCAATTCTGCAGCGTAGAGGTAGGTCAGCGGGGACAGTCCGGTCAGCGAGTGGGTGTGTACCTCGAGCGGGACGTCACCGATGGAGCTGCGGATCGCCGGGATGAGGGTCTTCAAACGATCCGGAGTAAGCAGGCCGCCGGCGTCTTTTAGCATGATGCGGTCCACATCGGTGCGCTCGAGCAGCTCCGTGGCCTTTCGCTTGTACAGGTCATCGGTGTGTACGGGGCTCAAGCAGTAGGACAATGCGCCGAAGGTTTCGGCACCGAGTTCCTTAGCCAGCTTGAGGCCCTGGTCGATGTTGTCGATGTCATTCAAGCCATCGAAGGAACCGATCACACGGAAGCCATTGGCGTAGAGACGCTCGGTCCAGTTCAAGATGGCGTCATCCGGCAGGAAGTCAAAGGAGGCCAGGTTCTTGGAACGAATCAGGGCGCGGAACTTGGTGCCCGGCGCGGCGTTCTCGTGTACGAGGCGAACGCGCTCCCACGGGTCTTCCTTGAGGTAGCGCACGGACACGTCGAACTGGATGGGCGCTACCAAGTCCACGTGCTCGAAACCGGCGTTGGTGATGTCATCCAACAGCGACAGGATGTGACTCGTGGTCATGCGGGTGGCCCAGATGCTCTGGTGCGCATCACGCAGGGTGGTATCGATGATGTTGATCTTGCGCTCGCTATCGGCCGGGCGTCCGCCCGCGGCCATGATTTCGGCGAGGCCTTCTGTGCTTAGTTCCTCGGGACTAAGAGCAGTCATAAATCCCTCCTTAGGGTGTGGCTCCGGAAAGACTCGGTTGGTTCACAGTGATGGTTCACTTTGGTGGTTCAAGACTCTTCGAGAACCTTCCGTGTCGTGGCTCACACGCTACACCACACCTAAATTTTCAGCGCCGGAATTCCGGCCAAAAATGACCTTTTCCTACGAATTCCAAGCTCGTCACGGCAAAGAATTTATACAAATACCCCTATACGGGGTCACAGTGCGCACTACCGTTCACTTAGCGAACAGCGAGTTTTTATGGGCATTCCCCCTGAAAAGTGGTGGACGACATGCACTTTCTAGTCGGTAACCAAATCAGCCCCTGTAGCGCTGCCGCTTTCGTGGCCTACATCGCGGTCTAAGCGAAGTGTGATGTGCGTAATATCCTTCTCAACATTTCGGACCCATACCTAGGAGGAACAATGACTTCTACCGCCCCGCCGAGCCCCACGCCCACTAAGTCATCGGGCGCGACAAAAACAGACCGCAAATCCCTCGCAGCCAGCCTGACCGGCCAGGTCCTGGAATGGTACGAGTGGAGCTCCTATGCGGTCTTCGCCCCGTTCATCGCCGCGGCGATGTTCGACAAGGGCGATAACGCCTCCGCACTGCTTGCCACCTTCGGTGTCTTCGCCGTCGGCTTCTTGGTCCGCCCGCTGGGCGGCATCGTCTTTGGCCACATCGCCGACCAGCGCGGCCGCAAGACCGTCTTGATGACCACCATCATCATGATGGCTAGCGCCTCGGTCCTCATCGGCTTGCTGCCCACCTACGAATCCATTGGTATCTGGGCCTCCGTCGGCCTGCTCTTCATCCGCGTGCTACAGGGGTTTGCACACGGTGGTGAATCCGCAGCTGCCAATAGCTACATCCCTGAGATCGCCCCGAACGCCCACCGCGGCCGCTGGGGTTCCATGGTCTATGTCTCCATCTTCGGCGGCTCGGTCATCGCCTACGTCTTGGGTGGCGGCATTTCACTGGTCCTGACGGACGAGCAGATTGGCGCTTGGGGCTGGCGCATTCCGTTCCTCCTGGGTGCCGCCGCAGCGTTGGTTGCGTTGTACCTGTGCCGCCACATGAAGGAATCGGATCACTTCCAGGAAATCGATAGCGCCGAGCCCACCGTTGAGGCTCCGAAGCGCACCAAGAAGTCCGTGAACTCGGAAAAGCCTGCCTCTGTTGTCCGCCCGGCGTGGCAGAATATCTTGCTCGTCGTGGGTATGGTCTCCGGCGTTACGGCCTCGCACTACACGTGGACCTCCTATGTTTCCACCTACGCCATTAGCCACGAGGGGATGTCCATTCAGGGTGCTTATTGGGTCACCGTGGCCGCACAGACCGCCGGTCTCATTGCCCTACCGCTGTGGGGCAGCCTGTCCGATAAAATCGGCCGCAAGCCAGTGATCTACATCTGCGCCATCGGCCTAGCCATCCTGCAGATCCCACTGATGAACTTCATCGATGATCGCCCATGGACCCTGCTGGTGGCCTCCACCGTCGGTGTGGTCATCGTTGCCGCCGGCGGCGCGCTGTTGTCCTCCATCATGTCCGAGGTCTTCCCCACCGCCCAGCGCACCCGCAGCATCGGCCTGGCCTATTCGCTGTCCGTTGCCGTCTTCGGCGGTACCGCACCGTATATCTACCAGTGGTTCGTAGCCCACGGCCTTACCTGGGCTTCTGGCTTCTACGTCGTCGCACTGTGCATCCTGACGCTTATCAGCATGTACATTCTGCCTGAAACCAAGGGCGTGGACCTGCGCGATGTCTAATCCACCCGCGAAACACTAAATCGCCGCTTCCCAGTCTCTCCCGGGAAGCGGCGATTTTCACGTCCACAACTAATTAATCGAGCGCTACCTTAAAGGGTGCGTCCGTGACCTCACGGATGGACTCCTCGGTTTCACCCTCGGCGACCTCGATAAGCGTCAGGCCCTCCAGCTCGTCCACGGTGAATACAGCGCGGTCGGTGATAATCAGATCCACACAGCGAGCGCCGGTCAGCGGCAGCTGGCACTCTGCCAGAATCTTGGAATCGCCGTGCTTGGATACGTGCTGCATCATCACCACGATGCGCTTGGCGCCGTGCACCAAATCCATCGCACCGCCCATGCCCTTGACCATCTTGCCGGGAATCATCCAGTTGGCCAGGTCGCCGAACTGGGATACCTCCATGGCACCGAGCACCGCGACGTCAATGGCGCGGGAGCGGATCATGGCAAAGGACTCGGACGAGGAGAAGAAGGATGCACCTGGGGCTTCGGTAATGGTTTCTTTACCGGCATTGATGAGCTCCGGATCAACCTTGTCCTCTTCAGGGTAGGCACCAACGCCCAGGATTCCGTTTTCAGAATGCAGGACCACCTCGCGGCCCTCTGGCAGGTAGCCCGGGATGAGCGTCGGCATGCCGATGCCCAGGTTGACGTAGTCACCATTGTCCAGTTCTTGTGCGGCGCGTGCCGCCATTTCTTCGCGTGACCAGGTCATTACTTGCTCACCGTCCTGAATTCGATTCCGGTTTCTTGTTTGCCCACTTCCACTACGCGGTCCACGTAGATTCCGGGCACATCCACCTCTGCGGGCGGAACCGCTTCAACCAGCTGCTCCGCTTGCACGATGGTGACATCGGCGGACTTGGCCGCATCGGGGTTGAAGTTCTGCGCGGTCTTATTAAAGGCAAGGTTGCCAAAGCGGTCCGCGCGGGCGGCATGGACGAAGGCGAAGTCCGGGGTAAGGGCTTCTTCCATGACGTAGAGCTCGCCGTTGAACTCGCGGGTTTCCTTCGGTGCGGAGGTCTCCGCGATGGTGCCGTCGGGGTTGTAGCGGGTGGGGATATCGCCATCGGCAAGCGGCGTGCCCACGCCAGCCTTGGTGTAGAAGGCCGGAATGCCCGCGCCACCGGCGCGCATGCGCTCTGCCAGGGTGCCCTGCGGGGTAAATTCGACGGTAAGCTCGCCCTCGAGGTACTGGCGCGCGTATTCCTTATTGGTTCCCAGGTAGGAACCAATGGAGCGGGCGATGCGGTGATCCTTGAGTAGTAGGCCAAGGCCGAAATCATCCGTACCGAGGTTATTGGAAATGATGGTGAGCTCGCTCGCGCCTTGGGAACGCAGCGCGGCAATGAGTTGCGCTGGAATACCCACAAGGCCGAATCCGCCCACCGCGATGGAGGAACCGTCCGGGATATCCGCGACGGCCTCCTCTACTGAGGCTATGACTTTATTCAACATGGGCCTTAGACTACGTGCGGTTCACAGACAGCACAAGGGTTCAGAATGCGAACACGATCGGGTACACTGAAGAGATCTGGGACACTTAACCCTAAAAATAGCTTGGAGGACACACCGTGGCAGATACCCCCGTAGTGCAATCATTAGCCCGCGGACTCAATGTCATTCACTCGTTTAATGGCGAACGCCCGCGGCAAACACTGGCCCAGGTTGCCGAGGTCACAGGCCTAGCGCGCGCCACCGCACGTCGCTTTTTACACACGCTTGTCGCGGAAGGATACGCCCGCACCGATGGCTCGGATTTTTGGCTCACCCCGCGCGTTTTGGAACTGGGCTACTCCTATCTATCGAGCTTGGGACTGCCGGATATTTCCCAGCCCCATTTGAGGGAGTTATCCACCAAACTCGATGAGTCCTGCTCCGTGAGCGTGCTCGACCGCGACACCGTGGTCTATATCGCCCGCGCCGCCGCTCACCGCATTATGTCCACCAATATCACCATCGGTACGCGCTTCCCGGCGCACGCCACGTCCATGGGCCAGGTGCTGCTCGCCGATTTAACGCCGGCGGAGCTGGATGAGTACTTCGCCACCACCGCTCCGCTCGAGCAGGTCACCCCGCATACCCTGGTATCCCAGGATGCACTGCGGGCCCGCCTCGGCGAGGTCCGACGGCGCGGCTGGGTCATCGTGGACCAAGAGCTAGAAATAGGCCTGCGCTCCATCGCCGTTCCCATCCGGGATCGCACCGGGCGCGCTGTGGCGGCCATCAATATTTCCACCCAGACCTCCGTGTATTCCACCCAAGATCTCACCGCGCAGCTCCTCCCCGAGCTCCTCACTACCTGCGCGGCCATTTCCCACGATCTCACTACCACCGAAATTTCCTAAGGAGAATCCATGCATACTCAAGACGTTGTCCTGTGCTACCCCAAGCGCACCCCAGTCGGCCGCTACGGCGGCGCGCTCAAATCCGTCCCCGTCCAGGATCTGGCCAGCCTGGTGGTATCCACCATCGTGGAAGAATCCGGCATCGACCCGAACATCATCGATGACATCATCCTCGGCCAAGCCTCCCCGAACGGCGCTGCGCCTGCCTTGGGCCGAGTCGCCGCCCTCGATGCCGGCCTCCCCGTCTCCGTGACCGGCATGCAGCTCGACCGCCGCTGCGGCTCCGGCCTGCAAGCCATCGTCACCGCCGCCGCCCACGTCGCCACCGGCGCGGCCGAGGTGGTCATCGCCGGCGGTGCCGAATCCATGTCGCGCACCGAGTACACCGTGGACGGCGATATTCGCTGGGGTGCGAAGGGCGGAAACATGGTCTTTCGCGATCGCCTCCAGGAGGCCCGCGAAACCGCCGGTGGTAAAAACCACCCCATCCCCAGCGGCATGATCGAAACCGCCGAAAACCTCCGCCGCGAGCGTTCCCTGTCGCGCAAGGATCAGGATGAGCTTGCGGTGCGTTCCCACCACAACGCTGCCCGCGCGCAGGAGCAGGCGCTTTTCGATACCGAAATCGTCCCCGTCTCCGTCCCCCAGCGCAAGGGTGATCCCATCATCGTGGACAAGGATGAACACGTGCGCGCTGATTCCAGCGTGGAAAAGCTATCCAAGCTCCGCCCGGTGATGGGCAAGCAGGACGACGAGGCCACGGTGACCGCGGGTAACGCCTCCGGTCAAAACGACGGCGCCGCCGCCGTCCTCGTTACCACCCGTGACAAGGCCGACGAGCTTGGTCTCGAGCCGATGGTGGTCTTGAAGGGTTGGGCGCTTGCCGGCGTGGAGCCAGAGCGCATGGGCATCGCACCGGTTGAGGCAACCCGCAAGGTCATGGACCGCCTCGATCTCACCTTCGATGACCTCGATCTCATCGAGCTCAATGAGGCCTTTGCCGCCCAAGCCCTCGCGGTACTAGATCAGTGGGGTATTTCCCCCGAAGATCCTCGCTTGAACCCCAATGGCTCCGGCATCTCGCTGGGCCACCCAGTGGGAGCGACCGGTGCCCGCATCGTGGTTACCGCCGCGCACCACCTGCGCCACACCGGCGGCAAGCGCGCGCTGGTTACGATGTGCATCGGCGGCGGCCAGGGCCTTGCCGCCATAATCGAAACCGCCTAGTCCTCGCAGTGAGGGCCTAGGCGGTTTCGGGGCGGGCGACCAAGCTAGCCTTGGACGCTCACGCTGCCATCTGCATTGACGTTGACTTGCGCCGCCATGGCACGGGCAACGTTAAGCCGCTGCCAGGAGCCGTCCTTGCCTTGCCAATCCAATGGATTGCCGGCAGGGCGTGCGGTCTGGCGTAGCACCTCGGCGCGCTGTTCCGGAGTCAGGTCCGGGTGGGAAGCGGCGAGGAGTACCGGGGCGGCCTGCGGCACAACCATCGACGCATCCGTCGGATTGCTTGGAGTGAAATCATAATCCAAGAAATCCGTGTATTCGTCTACAGCATCTGTAGTGGATCGGTATTCCTTACCATCGGCCCTATCTTGTGCGACGAGTTCTTCTACAGATTTGCCCGTACGCCACTGAATCTCTTCACGAATTTCCTGCGCAGCCTGCTGCAATGCATCGCGCATGCGGTCATCGTTCAAGCGATCCGCCGCCGCAGCTTGACCGGTCATGCGTCCACCAATGACGTCCAATGGGTAGTGCACACCCAGTACGACGCGGTGGTTTCCTGCTTCGGCGCCGCGCAGCATTAGTTGCGGGCCTACCTCCGGAAGCATAGAAGCCATCAAAGTGGTGATCCACGTTGCCTGGTTAGTGTGCCCAGAAGGGAAAGCCGGCGAAGTGGAATAGAGATCCTTCGACTCGTCTTCGTAGCGGTTAATAGCATCGGGTGCCTGCACGAATGGGCGGTCATAGCGGAAGTAGTACTTTTCTGCGAAGGTGGAGCTAGCCAGTCCACCAGCACGGGCGGCGTAGCCATTGCCCAGCAGGTACTGAGTCTTTGGCAGTCGATGCTCTGCCAAGGCCTCGCGGAATGCGCCGCCTAGGCTCTCCCCCATGGAGTCAGAAATGGCCTCGAGCATCCCACCGGAGCTTGCCTTGGCATCGGATTGCGCACGGGCGATCAGCTCAGGGTCATCGGCAGCCGCATTGTTAATGGCCACTACCTTATCCATGTTTTCTTCAAGGACCTCAGGCTGGTGCTTAATCTGGTCAAACTCGCGGACAACCTGCCAATAGTTGCCAAATTGGTAGGACGAAATATCGGATTCAAAGCCTGCCAGATAGTCCACACCAAAGGGCTGAGGAACCGGCGCGCCTGGGTGCTGCACTGGAGAGGGGCCGATACTGGATCCACTGCTAGATCCCTGTACCTGCGGCACCTTGGACGAAAGCTCACCCGCCTGCGCAGCGGGTGCAAAGGAAGCAACGGTGAAGCTGGCGGCCGCTCCGAGAGCAAGTACTCGACGCGAAACACCACGATTGAAAATACGGGTCATATAACGCAACTTTCAGCTAGAAGTGATTTCCTCTGCACACTAACCAGCTAACGTTAAGGAAATATGAACTGCGCGCTAACCTTTCTCAGCGCTTTTTTAAACAAATAGTTATATGACCGCTCAAGCTAATCGATGCCTCCCTGCCTACTCCACCCAGAACCATGTTTCCTCGGACGGTTCGGCACCAGACGCGGACAAGCCCGCCGTGGCGAGTGCAGCAAATGCCACCGCGGCGGCCATGGCCGAATCTCGCTGCTGATGAAGAATCATTAACTCAATCTAGCGCGAATGGGCGCCGATGAAAACAGGAAGGCACTTCCAGCGGGCGGTTTCGGCGCGAAACCGTACTTACGCGGTAAGCTAGAGAGGAACTTTTGCTCGCATAGGATAAAGGGGAATTAGTCAATAATGATCCAATTCGTCTTCGGCGCCGCCGCAGGGTACGTATTTGGCACCAAAGCGGGCCGCAAGCGCTACCACCAAATGAAAAGCGCCTACCAAAAGACCGTCAACTCCCCCGCCACCAAATCCGCGGTGCGTTCCGCGCGCAAGATGGTAGCCAACCGCCTGGATCCCGAGCCACGCATGCGCGAAATCCACGACCTTTCCGAAAAGCGCCGGGGCAAAGGCAAGGCTCGCGGGAACCAGGCTCCACAGGCAGACCGGATTTATGAACCCGATGAGGATTAAAACCTTTCCCCGTTAGCCCTTCCCCGCGCAGCACCTGAACTAGCGCTCGAGTGCCTGCCCGGGGATTTTATATACCTGGCGTACCGCGAAAGGCGCGGTCATTTAACTCGCGGCGGGCCTGCTCCAAGGCAATGAGGTCCGCGAACAGGGAGTTATAGCCGGCCTCATCATCGGTAGGCCGCATCCGGCCCAACTGGGCTTTCAGCTGTGCAATCTGATCGCCCACGACGGTTTCCTGCAGCCGCGAGAGTACGGAATCCGCATATTTTTCTGCGCCTACGTCCGTGGGCAGGATGGCCTCGACTGCCAGCTCGGAGACGAAATTCCTTCCCGTCAGATCCTGCATTTCCCCAGCAACGGCGGCAATCCAATCCACCCCGGACATAGTGGCGCCCTTGTCTGCCCCGCCCACTGCGGAAATCGCCTGCCGGACAATGCGGTAGGCGTCGTTGGTGTAGGCATCGGCAGTAATGCCATCAAAGTACGAGCCAACTACCTCCGGCATCTGCAAGGCCAACTTTAGCGCCTCCCGCTGCGGCCACAGATGGGTCTCCTTCGGGCTGGGCGGATGGATCATGGGCACATCCTGCTGCGCCGGCTGCGGCTGTGCATTATCAAAGCGGCGTATCGTCGGCTTATCCGCCTTCTTCGGTTTCTTCGCCTCCGCGCGCACTTGGCGGAGCACCTCTTCCGGATCGTTCCAGCCCACCCAGCCGGCAAGCCGGCGGGCGTACTCGCGCTGCAGGGGCTGGTCCCGGATTTGCGCGACGATGGGCACCGCCCGCCGCAAAGCCTGCAAGCGGCCTTCGGCAGTATCAATCCGGAAATCAGCAATAACCGACTGAATGACGAATTCAAACATGGGGATGCGGTCTGCCACCAGATCGCGCACCGCGGCATCGCCCTTTTCAAGGCGCAGATCGCACGGGTCCATGCCGTCTGGCGCCACAGAGACGAAGGATTGTCCGGTAAATTTCTGCTCCCCGTCAAAGGCACGCATCGCGGCCTTCTGTCCCGCCTCATCACCATCGAAGGTGTAGATGAGCTCGCCGTGGAAATAGGAATCATCCAGCATGAGCCGGCGCAGCACCTGCAGGTGCTCCCCACCAAAGGCCGTACCGCATGAGGCCACGGCAGTCTTAATGCCTGCCGCGTACATGGCCATCACATCCGTATAGCCTTCCACCACCACAGCTTGGTGTCCTTCTGCGATATTGCGCTTGGCCAAATCCAGCCCAAAGAGCACCTTGGACTTGTGATAAAGCATGGTCTCGGACGTATTCATGTACTTGCCCAGCTTGTCATCATCAAAGAGCTTGCGCGCGCCAAAGCCAATGACGTTGCCGGAAAGATCCTTAATGGGCCACAGCAACCGGCGGTGAAAACGGTCAATGGGACCGCGCTTGCCCATCTTGGAAATGCCGGCCGCCTCTAGCTCTTCAAAGGAAAACCCCATGCGCAACAGGTGCTTTGTGGCGGTGTCCCAACCTTCTGGGGCGTATCCGCACTCGAAATCATAAATAACCTCGCGGCTAAACCCGCGGTCCAGCAAAAAATTGCGCGCCGTTGCCGCCTCCGGGGTTTCCAGCTGCTTCCGGTAGAACTCGTGCACCGCCTTATTCGCAGCGATTAGCCGCTGCCGAGTACCCGGCTTCTCATTGCGGGCACCGGTCGAGCCGCCCTGGTAATTAATGTGGTAGCCGATCTTCTGCGCTACGGCTTCCACGGCCTCCGGAAAAGAGACCTGTTCCATTTCCATTAGGAAGCTGAATACATCGCCGCCTTTTCCGGTGGAAAAACAGTGATAATAACCGCGCTGCGGGCGGACGTGGAAGGACGGTGTCTTTTCATCCTTGAAAGGGCTCAAGCCCTTCAAAGAATCATGCCCTGCTGGTTTGAGCTGCACATATTCGCCTACAATTTCTTCTAAAGGCGCGCGTTCACGGATAGCTTGGATATCACTGTCCGGAATTCTGCCCTTTGCCATGGCTACAGACTACCCCGCCCATTTATCGGATGCTTAACTGCCAAAGCCAGGATGGTCGCATTGGGCGGTGCCACTCAACAAGTACACAGAATCACCGTGTTTTACCCACATGTGTGGCGGCCTCTCCCCGGGTATTCCCACCCCCGTGACGGGGCAATTTTGAATATTGGCCTTGACACGGTGGACGTTTATGTTTTCGAGATATTTCCTGCAACAATAGGGAGCATGTCCAAGTCCAAAGCGTCTAAGAAATCGCTTCCAGTGGCCCTTGGTGGACTCGCCATCGTCGCAGGTGCTAGCTACTTCGGCTTCGACCTCGGCGGTGATGAGGATGCAACGTCGACGGATGAGACCTGCGCTATTTCTTCCCTTCCCAGCGAGGCCGAAGAAACCGCAGGCGATATTCTCGCCGGTGGCCCCTATGACTACCCCGACAATGACAATTCCCATTTTGGCAATTATGAAGGCGTCCTCCCCAAGCAGGCGCAGGACTACTACCGCGAGTACACGGTAGAAACCCCTGGCAGTAACCATCGCGGTTCGAGGCGCATCGTCACCGGCGGCGGCACCGAAACCGACCCCGATGTGTGGTACTACACCGACGACCATTACCAAACATTCTGTTCTATCCCGGACGCAGAGGACTAATAGTGCACCGCATTTTAATTACGGAACCCATCCGTACCCGTACGGATTTCTTCAATGCCTTAGGACGCACCCATGGTTGCGTGGATTGTGGCCCGCGCAGCCTAGAGGATCTAGCTAAATTCCTACGCGAGAATGAGGTCTCCACCATCGTCGCAGCCAACATGGAAATGGAATTGGATGACTTCGCGGCCATCGCGGCCATCGCCCAGGATGAAGGCGTTAGGCTCGCACGCTAATAGCTACTCTGCAGATGCTGACATTCCGCGATGCTATAGGTCCACTGCAATAACTGAGCATTGCGCGCCCTCAGATATCACTTTTCCGCCTCAAAAATAGCAGCAGAGGTTGCACTTTTCGCGAACACCAGCGCCGAAGTTCCTCCGAAGGAGCCCCACGGCCTGCATAGCTACTAGTCCAAGAACCCCGAAAGGTCAGCGCTTCGGCGGGCAAGCCGCTCGAGGCGGGATTCGGTCATGGAAGCGATCTGATCAATGATGGCGCGGTCGCGAGCGGCCTCGGTATCGGCCTGCTCCCACCACAGGCGGAAAGTGGCATCGAGCGAACCGGGCGCACCGGCAACGAGGTAGTCGTAGACGCGGTAGATGCGTTCGCGCTGGCGGTCTTGGCGCGCTAGGTGCGCTGGTTCATCCATTACATAAAGCACAGCAATCGTCTTGAGGAGCTTGACCTCTGCCTGCGCCAAGGGCGGAACGTGCAGGTCACCGTGCATGCGGCCGAGCGTATTGGCACTGATAAGTTCGGCATTCGCCTCCGAGGTGGCACCGATGGTGGCGCCCACATAGCGTCCCACCAGCTCAGAGGTCATCTTTTTCAGCTTGGCATAATCGCGCAGGGTGTAGTCGAAATTCCCAAGAGCGTTGATGACATCGAGGTTGCGCAGGCTATCGGCGGCTTCCAAGAGCTCATCGGCAGTTCCGCCAAAGGCCTCGGCGCCCTTTTCTGCAAGGTGGGCTAGCTCCACCAAATCCCACAGCACGTTCAAGGAAATGCGCTGGGAGATGATGCCGTCTTCCACATCGTGCACGGAATAGGCAATATCATCGGACCAGTCCATGACCTGGGCTTCGATGCACTTTCGCTTATCGCTATGGCCTTCGCGCAGCCACGCTAAAAGGTCAGCGTCCTCATCATAAGCGCCGTATTTGCGGTTGATGGTGCCATCCGGATTGGTCTTGGTCCAGGGATATTTGCACGCACCATCGAGCGCGGCCCGGGTGAGGTTGAGGCCAAAGCTGTAGGCGGTGCCATCGGCGTCCTCGACTAAGACCTTGGGTTCGAGCCGCGTGAGGATGCGCAGGGTTTGCGCATTTCCCTCGAAACCGCCCTGCGCGACCTCATTAAGGGCATTTTCGCCGTTGTGGCCATAGGGCGGGTGGCCGATATCGTGGGTGAGCCCGGCCATGTCACAGAGATCCGGATCGAGTCCGAGGCCTGCGCCGATGCCGCGGGCGATCTGGCCGACCTCGAGCGAGTGGGTAAGCCGGGTGCGCGGGGTATCGCCATCGCGTGGGCCTACGACCTGAGTTTTATCCGCCAATCGCCGCAGAGCAGCCGAGTGCAAAACGCGGGCGCGGTCGCGGGAGAATACCCCGCGGTGTTCTTCAATATCGCTAATCGTGGATCCCTTGGGCCGTTCTTCGGCCAGCCGGGCAAAATCAGCTGCAGCATAAGAGTAAGACACGGCGTTTTAGTCTATTCCCCCTGCGTGCGGTCTGCGTCTTTATTTTGCATCGTTTCGTGCCGCAGCTTCTGATTCGGCCGCAGCATCAGTTCAATGCGGTACAGGCGCCTTTTCCAGGCACGCGCACACCGGGGAGAGACGATGCTGGCGAGCCCAATATAAAACAGCCCGCCGCATTCGTGCGCGAGGTAGCGCCACCAGGACTTGGAAAAGCGCCGGGCGGGATAATAGGGCGTGCCCGAGACCGAGGCATTGAGCCCTTCTTGCTTGGCGATGACCCACGTGCGCAACCTGTGCAAGGGATCGGTGACGATGATGGCATCGGCAAGGCCGTGGGCATCGATAACCGCAGCTAAGGACTCACGCGTATCGAGGCCTTCCTCCACGGCGGATACCTGCAGCTCAGGGAAGTGCTCGCGCAGGTAATCGCGCGCGACCCCAGCCTCGGTAAACCGATCCCCGGGCAGCTGGCCGCCGACGGTTATGACGGGCAGGCCGCGGGAGGTGGCCAGCTCCCCGGCATGGCGCAGACGCCCGGCTAGGATGCGGGAGGGGCGGCCATCGTATTGCGCGGTGCCTAAAACAACGACGTATTTCACAATACTTCCCACCCTACTGCCTGCAGAGGAGGTTCTCCGGATTGGGCGTTCGGGCAGGTAGAGTTGTGGGCATGAATCTTAGTGCACGAATCGGCCGCGCTACCATCGCGGCATTTTTGCTCGGCTGCACCTCCATTGGCGCAGGCCAGGCCCTAGCCGCGGAGACCATTACCATCGCCCAAGCCCCGGATACGGCAGCGGTGACGGATAGGGTAAACGATGAGGCAGGGGTCTTAAGCACCGAGGAAATTAGGGAGATCAATGAGAAGATCACCCAGCTACAAAAAGACCAGTCGCTCATCATCTTCGTTGTCTTCGCAAACGATCCTGGCACTGATCCAGAAAGCTATGCACGCAACATCGTCAACGAGAAGGGCCCGAATTCCGCGGCCTATGTCGTTGGCGTGAACGAGCGCCAGGTGGGCGTGCAGACCGGCGATCAATGGCCCGAGGGCCGCCTGGATCAGATGTACGATGCCGCCTATAGCAAGCTCTCCAATGAGGAATACGGCGCTTCTGCGATCGCGCTTGCCGATGCTGCCCTTGGTAACTCCAGCTCCTCCGATTCTTCTGGCATGGCCTGGTTGGGCGGTGGCGCCGCCGCCATCGTCGCTGCAGGAGGTGGCGTCTGGTATTACTCGCGCCGCAATACAAAGAAGAGTAAGGCAAAGACTTTAGAGTCTGCCCGCGAGATTGCGCCAGAAGATACCGATCAATTAAACCGGCTGCCGCTAGATACCTTGGATAAATTGGCCCAGGAAGAGTTGGTTTCCACGGATGAATCCATCCGCCGCGGCAAGGAAGAGCTCAATATCGCCCTGTCTGAATTCGGGCCGGAGCGCACCCGCCCGTTTACCAAGGCGATGAATCATTCCACCTCTACCTTGCAAAAGGCCTTCAAGATTCGCCAGCGCCTCGATGATGCGGTACCGGAATCCCAGGCCGAGCGCCGGCAAATGCTGGTAGAAATAGTCTCCACCTGCGGCCAAGCCGATGACACACTGGATAGCCAGGCAGAAGAGTTTGCCCGGATGCGAGACCTGCTGCTGCAAAGCGACTCTAAGTTGGACGAGCTCACCCAGCGCACCGTCGGGCTGCGCACCCGCCTGCCGGGTGCCGAAGGTACCCTGAAAAAGCTCCAAGAGGACTACTCTGCAGAGGTCCTATCCTCCATTGCGGATAACCCAGAATTGGCTAGCGCCTCCCTCGATGAAGCGGAAAAGCTCCTGGACCAAGCCCGCGAGGTGCAGGGCCAACCCGCCGGACAACAGGGGTCGCTCGTGGGGCTTATCCGCGATATTGAGCACGCCACGGAGGTTACCGATAGGCTCCTTACCAGTGTGGAACACGCCGAGGAGAATATTTCCTCCGCGCGCCGCAATCTGGGCGCGCTCATCACCGAGGTCGAGGGTGAAATCGAGGAAGCCCGAGAACTGGAGCGCCAAGGCAAATCTCAGGGAACCCAGGCGGATTGGGAGGCCCTCGAGGAGCTGCTTGAGCGCGCTTCTGCCGCGGTAACTGACGCCAAGCAGCAGGGCGATACGGATCCCTTGGGCCAGCACACCGCCCTTATGAGCATCGATACCGAGCTTGATGAGGGCCTCGACCGCGTGCGGGAAAAGACCTCCACCCACGCGCGCCAGCTCGAGCTTTTCCACCAGCAAATGTCGGTGGCGGAATCCAATATTCAGGCCGCCGAGGATCTCATTTCCTCGCGCGGGCGCATCGTTGGTTCCGGCGCCCGCACCGCGCTTGCCGATGCCAAGCGTCTCCACGCCCAAGCCCTGCACACCCAGCGCAGCGATATCCGCGGCGCACTGCAATCCTCCCGCGAAGCCGTTGCCGCAGCGCAAGCCGCCTTGCAACGGGCCAAGGATGATTCCGATGAGTACCGCCGCCAGCGACAACGCCAGCAGACGAGTTCTGCGGCCGGCAATATCATCACCGGTATGGTCTTAGGCCAAATCTTGGGCGGCGGTGGCCGCGGCTTCGGCGGTGGTTTCAGCGGAGGCGGCGGCAGCTTCGGTGGCGGCGGAGGAGGATTCTCCGGCGGCGGTGGCGGAGGCGGTTTCCGCGGCGGCTCCTTCTAAGCGGGGCTCCCCTTAACCGCGGCGCAGAAGGCCTGCTTTGTTGGCGCTTAGCCGCGCACGATGCGCGGTGTGGCATCGACAAGCAGGCAGCTATAGCTCAGCACCACCGCATCCACGTCCGGAAGGCCATTGTTATCAGAGGCCGCGACTTCCAGGCCATTGCCCCGCGGGGTAAGGCGCGCAACTTCGGTGCCCTCCGCGCTACCATCTTCGGCAAGGGCCACGATGCGGCGCTGCTTGCCAAAGATGGCGGAGCGCTCCAAAAGGTAGTGGGCATCTCCGCAGGTCGCGCGCAGGCGCGTGACGGTCAATCCCGCCTGCGAGACTTCACTATGCTTCACGGCACCGGAATCCGCGCCGCGGCTGGCACGCGGCCGGGCCCGCAGGAAAAAACGCGGGGAGGCGGTTGCACCGTCCAAAGACGTCTCCACGTCAAAAAGCATATCGGGGCGTGCGGGATCCCCGGAAAGCGCGCCGGCAATGGTCAGTACTCCATCTCGCACCCAGGCGATGTCGGTTCCGCGTACGTCGCGCAGGGTATTTCCGTTCCACTGCCACGGCATCGTTCCCGCCATTAGAAGATGAGCACCGCCAGCAGGGCAACGATGGAGGCCAACACCAGCGTGATGATCCATACCAACGCGGAATTTTTGGTGTTCTTTTCCAAAATTGCGCGGGTGAACCAGCTCAGGCCGGCGATCTCGGCGGTGCTTAGACCCTCCGCATCGTCTTCGAATTCCAAGATGGCCTTGCGCACACCAGAATTCTTGGCGGAAAACTGTGCCACCTTGTTGTCATCGACGTCATCAATGATCCAATCGCCGCTATTTTCATTGACGTAATGAAAGGTGCGGCCATTGAGCGAGGCCTCCAGCCGCTTATCGCGGCCGAGGCGGCCGGCGAGGCGGTAGACGGAGCCATCATCAAGCGTGACCGAAGCGCCCAGATCGCTGACCTCAACGCGCCAAAAATTGCCGTCCACCTCGGCGGAATGCTCCGCAAAGACACCTAGGCGCTCCGGCCCTTCCTCAGCGAGGAGGACGGGCTTTTCGCGGTCGGAGCGATCCCAGCTGGTGTAGTGCATCTGCTTAGCATCCAATCAGGCGCGCGGAGAGGTAGGACTCAAGATCCTCAATCTGTACGCGCTCTTGCTCCATGGTGTCGCGCTCGCGCACGGTCACGGCGTTATCCTCGAGCGAATCGAAGTCGAAGGTGACGCAGAATGGCGTACCGACCTCGTCTTGGCGGCGGTAGCGGCGGCCGATGGCGCCGGAGACGTCAAAGTCCACGTTCCAGTAGGCGCGCAGCTTATCCGCGAGCTCGCGGGCCGGGGTGGACAGCTCCTCCTTCTTGGACAACGGCAGGACGGCGACCTTGATGGGCGCCAAGCGGCGGTCCAAGCGCAGAACCACGCGCTTGTCGGTGCCGCCCTTAGCGTTCGGCGCCTCTTCCTCGTCGTAGGCATCTACCAGGAACGCCATCATGGAACGGCCCAGGCCGGCGGCCGGCTCGATGACGTACGGAATCCAGCGCTCGTCATTGGCCTGGTCATAGTAGGACAGGTCCTCGCCAGAGCCCTTATCGTGGACGGACAGGTCATAGTCGGTGCGGTTGGCCACACCTTCCAGCTCGCCCCACTTGGAGCCCTTGAAGCCGAAGGCGTACTCCACATCCACGGTGCGCTTGGAGTAGTGCGAGAGCTTTTCCTTGGGGTGCTCGTACAGGCGCAGGTTTTCTTCCTTGATGCCCAGGTCGGTGTACCACTTGTAGCGGTCATCGATCCAGTACTGGTGCCATTCTTCGTCCTCGCCCGGCTTGACGAAGAACTCCATCTCCATCTGCTCGAACTCGCGGGTGCGGAAGATGAAGTTACCAGGGGTGATCTCGTTGCGGAAGGACTTACCAATATTGGCAATGCCGAATGGCGGCTTCATGCGCGAGGAGGTCATCACGTTCTTGAAGTTGATGAAAATGCCCTGTGCGGTCTCCGGGCGCAAGTAGTGCAGGCCCTGCTCGTCATCGACTGGCCCCAGGAAGGTCTTCAGCAGGCCAGAAAAGGCCTTCGGCTCGGTCCAGTCACCCGGCTGGCCGGTTTCCGGATCGTTGATATCCGCTAGGCCGTTTTCTGGCTCGTGGCCGTGCTTTTCCTCGTAGGCCTCGATCAAGTGGTCGGCGCGGTAGCGCTTACCAGTGTGGCGGGATTCCACCAGGGGATCAGTAAAGACCTCCACGTGGCCGGAGGAGACCCACACCTGGCGCGGCTGGATGACGGAGGTATCCACACCCACGACGTCGGGGCGAGATTGGACCATGTGGCGCCACCACTGGCGCTTGATGTTTTCCTTCAACTCCACACCGAGAGGACCATAGTCCCATGCGGAGCGGGAACCGCCGTAAATCTCACCCGCCTGGTAGACCAAGCCGCGGCGTTTACACAGATTAACAACGGTATCGATAAGGGATGCCATGGTTGTAAAGGACTCCTCTGGTAGGGGACAGTCGTGACAATCTCATTCAGTTTAACCCTTTTCGCCCATCCGTAGTGCGATCAGGGGAGTGCAAATTTAAATCGGTTAATGTACAGGTAATGACCAACTTGAGGTAATATAGTAGTGGTCGACAGATAATAGATACCGTATTGAAGGTGCCCACTCCCTATGACGACCGTTCAATTAGCATTTAATAACTCTGCGGCCGCAAGCGTTATCGCGGCCCTCGATTCCCCGCTGCGCATTTCCATTATTACCCGCCTAGCGGAGCGCGACCATTACGTACACGAGCTGGTAAAAGCCACTGGCAAGTCTCAGCCACTGATTAGCCAGCACCTGCGAGTACTTAAGCAGGCAGGGATTGTCAGCTCTGAACGCAATGGGCGCGAGGTGACCTACTCTCTGGTCGCACCGGAGGTTTTAACCCTTTTGGAAGACGCGGCGAAAATCGCCTCTTAATAACAGGTCTGCATATAAAGACGATTTATTATAGCGCTTGTTGAAAAAGAGTTGATAATATGAATGTCATGTCCATTCATGAGAGTATCCCCAAGCTCGGCTCGCGCAATACTAAACAGCGCACCGCGGTTGTTGAGGTCCTGCGGGACATCGACAAGTTCGCCTCCGCCAAGGAAATTTATCACCAGCTCCAAGAGCGGCAAGAAAAGGTCGGCCTCACCACCGTCTACCGCACCCTACAGTCTCTGTCCGATATTGATGCCGTAGATGCGCTACACATGCCCAATGGCGAGACCCTGTACCGCCATTGCGAAACCGACGCGCACCACCACCACTTGGTATGCACCAAATGCGGCCGCACCGAAGAAATCGATGGTGGCCCCATTGAAAAGTGGGCTTCGGCCGTAGCTACCGAGTACAACTTCGAGCTTACCGGCCACGACGCGGAGATCTTCGGCGTGTGCTCGCAGTGCGCCGCCGCACAATAATCACGCGCGCTGTTTTTAATCCCCTATTTCCCTACTTCACGGCACCGAAGCGGCGATCGCGGCGGGCATATTCCTCAATAGCGGCAAAGAGATCCTCTGGGGTGAAATCAGGAAATAGCTTGTCCTGATAAATCATCTCAGCGTAGGCAGACTGCCACAATAGGAAGTTCGAAGTGCGCTTCTCACCGGAAGGCCGCAAGAATAGGTCCACGTCCGGCATACCGGGATCATAAAGATGCTCTGCGACGGTGCTTTCTTTAATATCGCGCGGGCGAATCTCACCAGCGGCGACCTTTTCCGCAATCTGGCGCACGCCATCGACCATTTCCGCCCGGCCGCCGTAATTCACGCACATGGCCAGCGTCATTTTCGTATTATTTTTGGTCAATTCTTCGGCGGTCTCGAGCTCTTTAATTACCGAACGCCACAGGCGCGGGCGTCGGCCCACCCACACCACGCGTACGCCACGCTCATTGAGCCACTCTCGCTGCCGACGCAGCACATCGCGGTTAAAGCCCATCAAAAAGCGCACCTCTTCCGGGCTGCGCCGCCAATTTTCAGTAGAAAACGCATAGGCCGAAAGGTACGGGACACCGGCGGCGAGGCAGGCATCGACGACATCGAGAAGCACCGCCTCTCCCCTGCGGTGGCCTTCCGTGCGTTTCATGCCCTTTTCCTGGGCCCAGCGGCCATTGCCGTCCATCACCAACGCAATATGGCGCGGCAGCAGCTCTTCCGGGATAGTCGGCGGGGTCAGGCGGCGAGAAGGATCTGGGGTAATCACGGACTACAGTTTACTGTTCCATCACCTGTAATGCGGACACATTTCGCTCCATGTGCCACTGCAGGTGCGCCCGCGCTAGCCGATGCCCCTCCTGCCGCTGCGCATTCGTCGGGTCCGTCGGGTAGCCGTGTGCCAAAAGCCACAAGTGGTGCAGGGTTTCCGGATCCACCTCCGCAGCACCTGGCGGCCGGCATTCGTGGCAAGCGGCGCCGCCGACGGCCGGGTGAAAGGCGTGGTGCGGGCCGGGGCGCTGGCACTGGGCGCAATCAAAGAGGCTCGGCGCCCATCCGGCATGCGCCATGGCCTGCAATAAGAACGCATCAAGCGTTTGTGTCGGCTCATCGGTTTGCAATTGCTCGAGCGCAGCTACGCCTGCGTTGTAGAGGTACGGGTCGCCGTCGCCATCCGCGTAGATGAGCCGCTCCGCCGATTCCAAGACCGCGCAGGCGGCCGTATAGCGCTCGTAGTCTTCAATGAGGCACGCGCCAAAATAATTTACCGTATCTGCCTGGGAAATCGTGGCCAGGTTCTTTCCCACATACAGCTGAACATCCAAATTGACGAAGAGCTGCAGCCGCGATCCAAAGCGGGATTTTGCCCGGCGCACGCCCTTGGCCACCGCACGCACCAACCCATGGTTTTGGGTGAGCAGTACGATGACGCGGTCGGCTTCCCCAAAATCATAGGAGCGAATGACCACGGCGCGGTCGCGATAATTTTCGCGCATGGCCTTTTAGAACCCGAGCCTGCCCAGCGACTTGGCATCAGATTGCCAGTTCTTCAGCACCTTGATGCGCAGATCCAGGTACACGTTCTGGCCCAGTAGCTCCATGATTTCCTTGCGGGCATTGCCCACGATGCGGCGGAAACGCAGGCCATCTTTACCCTCGATGATCCGCTTTTGCCCTTGACGCTCCAAGTACATGATGGCGTGAATATCCAGCACTCCCTCACGCGTGCGCGAAGGCAGCATTTCATCAATCTGCACCGCAACCGAGTGTGGTAGCTCTGCCTTCAGGCCAGAGAGCGCAGCCTCACGGATGAGTTCTTCGATGCGCTTTTCTTGCCCCTCATCCGTGATGTGATCATCCGGGTAGAACTTCGGGCCCTCCGGCAAGTGCTCCACGATGACCTGCACCAAGTCATCCAGTTGCACGCCCTTTTTACTAGAAACCGGAATCACCACGGCCTCCGGATCTTCTTGCGCCAAGAGCTCGTGCAAGGCCAAAAGCTGCGCGCCCACCTGGTCCTTAGAGGCTTTATCCAGCTTGGTCACGATGCCGATGATGGGGGTCTTCGGCGCAATCGAGCGCACATTATCCAGGATCCACCGGTCACCCGGACCGATCTTCTCATCAGCAGGAATGGTCAAGCCGATGACATCCACATCCGCATACGTTTCTTTAACCACTTCATTAAGCCGCTCGCCCAACAAGGTGCGGGGGCGGTGCAGACCCGGTGTATCCACCACGACGACCTGTGCGTCCTCGCGGTGAACCAGACCGCGGATGGTGTGGCGGGTCGTTTCCGGCTGGTCCGCGGTAATGGCGATCTTTTGGCCCACCAGCGCGTTGGTCAGCGTGGATTTACCCGTATTCGGGCGGCCCACAAAGGATACGAATCCAGAGCGGAATCCTTCTGGGGTATCCGTGTACTGCGAATAATCTAACGGAGCTGCCTTCTCCCCGGCGGCTTCCGGAGCAGCATCATCGGGGTCATCTGGCAGGCCCTCGAATGCCGCATCAAACTGTGTATCAATGTCAGAACTCATTACCTGCAATGATAACCCACCGCACCAAAATCTCCGATTGTTTCACGCGCTAACAAATCTGCAGGCTAAGCTAAGACCGTTCTCTCCTCCTCGGTGTATTTCTCACCGCTTCCTGAAAGGCACTCCGCCATGCCAACCGAGTTTCCCCTACTGCTCCTGGGCGCTCTTCTCACCATTTCCATTAGTGCCTGTTCATCCCCTGATGCTGGCCCTTCGCCTTCCGAAGAGGAATCCACAAGTACTTCTACTAGTTCATCATCCAGCTCATCTAGTGCGTCCTCTTCGAGCAACGTTGCACAATCCACTACTCAAGAGCCCACCTCCGAAACCCCAGCAGAGCCAGAAGCCCAAGTAGCAACTGAGGAGTCAGGCGCACAACCACAAGCGGCAGCCGCTGAGCCAGAGCTGTTGTACTGCGAAATGGGCCTTGGCGCAGTCGGGAGATTTTCTGATGGCTCTTCGCACCAAACTGAACTGTGCAATACCCCTGCACTCCAGCGTTCCGTGCGCGCAGAAGGAGTATGCGGTGGCCTTAATGGATACTTGCTTTATCCAGACGAGTGGCCAGAACTTTGCAACGGCGGCGCTCCATATTCGGGACCGCCGCAGGGTGGAGCCTCGTCAGAATTCTATGACGAAGATTCTCTCGCGGGAACGCCCTTGGAAACACAAGGGGAAGGCCTCTAGAGCGGTGCCTCGAACCTGTATCCCGTCTACCTTTTCGCAGATGCTACAGGTCCACTGCAACAACTGAGCATATTCGCGCCTGAAATGTAGCAAATCGCGCTCAGATATACCCGAGGACCCTGACCTTTTGATTTTCCCTCTAGGCCAACACCAGCCCGAAGGCCCCGCACCCTCAAAATAAACGAGGGTGCGGGGCCTTCAATAGCCAAGAGATTTAGCCGGGTGTCTATTTCTTGAATTCATCCGGAAGCGGGCCAAGCTGCGGTCCGTCCGGGTAGTACTTCCAGCCGTCCTTGATGCGGACATCATCGGACCACGGTAGTTTGTACTCGCCCTTGGCAAGGTCTTCTACCCAGGTGAGGTAGTTTTCGGTCTTTCCGCCTGGGTAGCCAACGTAGCCGCGATTGCCCAGGTTGAAGATGTTGTTTTCGAGGCCCCAGTTGATGCGCGCCTTATCAGCCAGCGCTGGGAATACCTCTGCAGTAACGATTTCGCCCGGGTTGCGGTGGCCCTCAGAAATCATGTGGCCGTCATAGTTGCAGACATTGCCTTCACCGAAGTAGTAGAAGACTTGGTCATAGCCCGCCAAGTTCACCGATGCCGTGTACATGAGGTTCTGGAAGGCGTTGGTCTTGTTGGTCATGATCCACTGGTCTTGGGTTTGGGTGGAATAGCCCGAGATGCGGATGTAGACATTGGCGCCCTTATAGGCGGCTTCGCGGGCGAGCTCAGGGAACATGCCGTCGTGGCAAATATTGACCGCGAGCTTGGACCCCTTCGGGCCATCGCATACCGGCATCCCCAAGTCGCCCGGGTACCACGGCTCGATGGGGGTCCATGGCTGCAGCTTGCGGTAGTGCAGCGCAATCTCGCCATCGGAGTTGATGATAATCGCCGTGTTGAACGGGGGCTTCCCCTCTTCGTGGTTGGGTTCCATGATGGAGAAGACGCCCCAGACGTCGTTATCCTTACAAGCCTGCTTGTACTGGTCCACCTTGGGGTCATCGAGGCCGATGAGGAATTCATCGTAGGACCAAATCTTGGTGTTCAGGCCCGAAGAGGAGTATTCCGGAAAGACGATGAGATCTAGGTCTGGGTAGCCAGCCTTGGTCGAGGCCACCATGCGGCAGATTTCATCGACGTTTGCTTGAACGTCTTCCGGGGAATTGACTACGGGAACTGGGTATTGAATAAGGGCCATCAACAGGCCGTCGGGGGATGCGCTGATACTTCCGGTGCTGGACAAGACGGGACTCCAATCACGTCGTTGATTACGTTACACCTATCACTTTATAGGTATTCAGCAAGTTATGCACCAAAACAGCGGATTACTTGTCTCGGATTGCAGACCACACCACTCCACCAGTGCAGCTTTAGAGCTCCTCCGCCTGGAATTGCATACTCGGGTGGGCGAAGGCGTCCTGAGCTTGAATAAGCTGCAGCTCAGTGGATTCCGCTTCATACGTCGTACGCAGAAGCTCGTAGACGGAAGATGCGGTGCGGCGCAGCGCTTCTTTCACGTCATGGGTTTCAACGTAGTGGCCGGTAAACAGCGCGGCGGTCACGTCGCCGGAACCGTTGCGCTTAAACGGCAACAGCGGGGTCGAGAGCAAGAATGCGCGCTCACCGTCCACGGCGAGCATCTCGATCTGATCCGCAGGGGTTTCCGGGCGCTTGACGGAGGTAACCAGTACCGTCTTCGGCCCCATTTCCTGCGCCTTCTTCACCGCCGCCAAGGTCTGGTCCAAGGTGCTGACCTCGGTATCGGTGAGGTAGCCCAGCTCGAATTGGTTGGGAGTGATGATATCGGCAACGGGTACTACGCGGTCACGTAGCAGCGGCGGGATGTCATCGGAAACGAAGCAGCCCGACTTCGCATTACCCATCACGGGGTCGCAGGCGTAGAGCGCCTTGGGGTTGACGGCCTTGATGCGGCGGACGGTATCCACGATGGCATCGGCAATGTCGGAGCCGCCCTGGTAGCCGGAAAGGATGGCGTCGATGTTTTCAAAAGCACCGCGCTTTTCGATGCCATCGATGATCGACGTGACATCACTGGCTGGAATCATCGGCCCGCCCCAGTCACCGTATCCGGTGTGGTTGGAAAAATTCACCGTATGCACGGGCCACACCTCGTGGCCGGCGCGCTGGAGGGGAAAGACGGCCGCGGAATTTCCCACATGGCCGTAGGTGACATGAGACTGGATGGAAAGGATAGTCATAGCTATCCATTGTGCTACTGACTGTGCACAGAGACAAAGGAAGGGGCGAAATTATTCTCGGGGTTCCTCGTCGCGTGGTTCCCCAATCGCGGGAATGCCGCCGCCCGGTACCTGCTCATCAAGGCGTGCTCGCTCGGCAGCGTCTGGGAAGGCCTTCGGGCCCGAGGGCTTTGGCTGGTAGCTCTTCCCGCGTGCGGCGAGGTCATCGTACCAATCCGCCAGCAGTTCATTCTGCCGGGCAAACATTTCCTTTTCTTCCGCCGCGGTGGCGTGATCGTAGCCCAGCAAGTGCAAGCAGCCGTGCACCGTCAACAGCGCGAGCTCGTGGCCGAGCGAATGCCCGGCGGCATCGGCCTGGCGGAGGGCGAACTCGGGGCATAAGACGATATCGCCAAGCATTGCAGGCCCCGGATCGGCGGCATCGGGGCGCCCGCCACCAGAAGTGGCACCGGGGGTAAGTTCATCCATGGGAAAGCTCATTACATCGGTAGGGCCTTCCAAGTCCATCCAGCGGATGTGCAGATCCTCGATGGACTTCAGGTCCACGCAGGTAATGGTGCATTCCGCATCGGGGTTGATGTCCATTGCGCCGAAGGAATAGGAGGCGACATCGATCAGCATCTCCTCGTTGACGCCATCAAAACCCGACTCATTGAGAAACTCGATACTCACTTATTTCCCCTCGTTTTCCGCAGCCTGCTTATTGTCAAAGGAATCATAGGCATCCACGATGCGGCCCACCAGCTGATGGCGCACCACGTCCTGGGCGCTGAGATCCGCAAAGTGGATATCGTCCACGTTATTGAGAATTCGCCGCACAATACGCAGGCCAGATACCTGCCCGCGTGGCAGATCTACCTGGGAGATATCGCCGGTGACCACAATGGTGGAGCCAAAGCCCAGGCGGGTCAAAAACATCTTCATCTGCGCCGGGGTGGTGTTTTGCGCCTCATCGAGGATGACAAAAGCATCATTGAGCGTGCGCCCGCGCATATACGCCAGCGGGGCAACCTCGATGATGCCGGCATCCATCAGCTTGGGAATCATCTCCGGATCGAGCATGTCCCGCAGCGCATCATAGAGCGGGCGCAGGTACGGGTCGATCTTGTCATTGAGCGTGCCTGGCAAAAAGCCGAGGTTTTCGCCCGCCTCAACCGCCGGACGGGTAAGAATGATGCGCGAGACCTGCTTATTTTGCAGCGCCTGGACGGCCTTCGCCACCGCCAGGTAGGTCTTGCCGGAACCGGCCGGGCCAATGCCAAAGACCACCGTATTATTGTCGATGGCCTGCACGTATTCGGATTGCCCCACGGTCTTAGGGCGGATGGACTTGCCGCGGCGCTTGACGATGTCCGCCGCCATCGCCGCTGCCACCGACTGCGGCGCCTCTACGGCCACCATGTCCATGGTGTGCTTGACCGTATCGGTAGATACGGCATGGCCGCGCCTGGCGATGGCCTCGAGCTCATCGAGGATCTTCGCGGCGCGGGCTACCTCGTAATCGGGACCGGTGACGGTGACAATATTGCCGCGGGCAAAAAGGTCCGCATCGAGGCGGTCATTGAGCACGCGGAGGTTATCGTCCGCGCTGCCCAAAACGCTGCTGACATACGCGGAATCGATCTCACATTTCTTGGTGATGATAGGCACGTCTAATAGGCTACCAGCGCTCAGTCCGCATGCCGATAGCCGCCAAGGCCACCATCGCCGCGCTGGCGGTGCGCAGAACCTCCGGGCCTAATTTGATGGGCACGGCTCCTACCTCGCTCAGCGTTGTCAGCTCTTCTTCCCCGATGCCGCCCTCAGGTCCGACTAAGAGGAAGACCTCGCCGCGCAAGTCCACCTCGCGGATAGAGTCGGTGGCTTCCTCGTGCAGGACTAACACGCTCGCGGATTCTGCGTGCTCTGCCAGCTCCGCAACCAATTGGCGGGTAGTCAGCGGGCCGCGAACCTGCGGGATACGGTCTCGCCGGGATTGCTTTGCGGCCGCTTCGGCCGCGGCCTTCCATTTGACGACGGCCTTCGGCGCCTTCTTCCCGTCCCACTTGGCCACGCAGCGATCCGCCTGCCAGGCGATGATCTCATCCGCCCCGGCCTGTGTAGCCAGGTCAACGGCTAGCTCGGCGCGCTCGGATTTGGGGATCGCCTGCACCACGGTTACCCGCGGATTCGGCTCCGGAAGCTGGGTAACGGACTCGATGGTGCCGGTCAAGTGATCCTTGCCCGAGGTCTCGGTGACGGTGAGGGTGAGGCGGATACCGGTGCCATCGATAAGCGCCAGCTTCTCCCCCTGCTGCATTCGCTTGACCGTCACGGCGTGGCGCGCCTCGGGCCCAGACAGCGTGATGCTGTCTCCGGCCTGGGCGGCGGAGAGATCTGGGTGGATGAAGACTGGCAACGACATTAGCGGCGGAACTTATCGCGCAGGCGGGTAAAGAAGGAGTCTTCCTGCCCGTCGCTGGCGGTGCGCACGCGGGCACCCTCATCGCGGGTATTGCGGATCTTTTCCAGCGCCTCGCGGCTCTTGCGGTCCAGATCCTTGGGCACGACCACGTCCACGTGGGCAAAGAGGCTACCGTAACCGTCGGTGCGCAGGCGTGGCATGCCTGCGCCTTCCACCTTGATGGACTCGCCTGGCTGGGTGCCCGGCTCGATATCGATGGTGAGCTCCTCGCCGTTGAGCTGATCGATGGTGAAGTTGGTGCCCAGCGCAGCATCGATCATCGGCACGTGCACGGTGACGTTCAGGTCATCCGCATTGCGCTGGAAGACCTCATGTTCTTGCGTGTGCACCTCCACGTAGAGGTCACCGGCAGGGCCACCGCCGTGGCCGACCTCGCCCTGGGAGGCCATACGGATGCGCATGCCATCGTTGATACCAGCCGGGATGGAGACCGTAAGGTCGCGGCGCTTTTTCACGCGGCCATCGCCGGCGCACTGGTTGCAGGGATCCTCAATGATTTCGCCAAAGCCCTGGCACTTCGGGCACGGGCGGGTGGTCATCACATTGCCCAAGAAGCTGCGCTGCATCTCCTGAATTTCACCCATGCCGTTGCAGTTATCACAGGTAACGGGCTTGGACTTGGAGTTCGAGCCGGTGCCGCCGCAGGAGTCACACAGCACCGCGGTATCGACGGTGACCTTCTTCTTCAGGCCCGTATAGGCTTCTTCCAGGGTAATCCGGGTGCGCAGGAGGGCATCGTTGCCGGGCTGCACACGCGACTTAGGCCCGCGGGATCCGCCGCCGGCGCCACCGCCGAAGAACTCGGCGAAGATATCGCCCAAGCCACCGCCGCCAAAGCCGCTAAATCCGCCGGCACCGGCGCCTTGCTCCATGGGGTCGCCGCCCATGTCGACGATCTGGCGCTTTTGTGGATCCAGCAAAACTTCTTGGGCAACCGAAGCCTCGCGGAATTTCTCCGCCGCTGCCTCATCATCCGGGTTCACATCCGGGTGATACTTGCGGGCCAGCTTGCGGTACGCCTTCTTAATTTCCTGGTCCGTTGCGTCCTTATCAACACCGAGGATGCCGTAATAGTCACGAGCCACTGTTAGAGATATTCCTTCTCGATCGTTTTGTTGGTATTACCTTGCAAAAATTTATGTAGCGACCGGCTAGTCTACTCGCACTACTCGCCGGCCAAAATTTCACTCACGTATTGTGCAACAGCAGAGACTTTAGAGATTGTTCCCGAATAGTCCATAAACGTCGGCCCCACCACTCCAAGGCCACCTAGCGTCGCCGCCTGTCCCCCGGTTCCAAAACCATACCCGGCGGCAACGACGGAGGCATCGCGCAGTTGATCCTCTTCGTTTTCGTCCCCGATCACCACGGAAACATTGCCTAAGTCCGGCACGCGTGCCAGCAATTTCAACACGACGACCTGTTCTTCCAGGGCTTCGATAATTTTGGGCAGTCCTTCCGGAAATTCGCGCGCGACGCGGGTGAGGTTCGAGGTACCCGCCAAAATCAAGCGATCGGAAGGCTGTTCCACCAAGGTTTCAATGAGCGTGGTCGCCACTTTGAGCACGTGGTGGCGAATATCCAGCGGGGCGTCATCGACGAGGTGGGCGAGCTCCACGGAGGCATCAGTAAGCGTCTTGCCCACCAGCGCATTATTGACGATGTCCCGCAGGCGATACGTCTGATCCTGGTCGATGACCTCATCTAGTTCCACGTTGCGCTGATCCACGCGGCCGTTATCCGTAATCAGCACCAGCAGCACCCGCACCGGGGACAACGTGACGACCTCGCAGTGCTTGACGCGCGAGACCTTCAAATTGGGCAGCTGCACCACGGCCGCCTGCTCAGTGACCTGGGCCAAAAGCTGCACGGAGCGGCGCAGGACATCTTCGAGGTCTACCCCGCCTTCCAAGAAGCTCAGCATCGCTTTGCGCTCTGGGGTAGAAAGCGGCTTGACCTCGTGCAGGGAATCAACGAACTGCCGGTACCCCTGCTGCGTGGGAACGCGCCCAGAACTGGCATGCTGCTGCGAAATCAGCCCCTGCGATTCCAGCACGGCCATGTCATTGCGGATGGTCGCGGAAGAAACGCCCAGCCGGTAGCGCTCTACCAGCGTTTTAGAGCCCACGGGTTCCTGGGAGGCAATGTAATCCGCAACGATGGCCCGCAGGACCTCCTTGCGGCGGGCATCAGTTGAGGTAGACACTTCTCAGCGCTCCTATTCTCTACGGCGTTTAATAAATTCTTGAAAATTGGGGACGGTATATCGCACCTTGCCATGTTCGGGTGAATAAATCAGCCCCTTATTAATAAGGTTTGCTCGAACTGGACCCAATTTACTGGTTTCCTTATCCAAAAATTCAGCAATATCCTTGGTCTCAGCGGATTCACCCCCGATTTCCGCCATAGCGATCAGGTATTCCCTTTCAGCAGGGGTAGCCCGGTCCCACTGAGCTTGAAAGAACCCAGAATCTAGTTGGTTGATGCCCAACCGTGCTGCCTGCTGCGCATGATTGAGCGAAAATGGAGAACTCTGTCCCACTCTCCAAATCTGCGAACCGAATTCTTGCAGAAAGTAAGGATACTGGCCGCTAACTTCTACGAGATGATCCAATGCATCATCCTGAAATTCCACGTCTTGGCGTTCCGCAGGTTCAGATAAAGCGAGCCGTGCCGGCATCATTCCTAGACGGTCAATATTGTGAATTTCAAACATTCGCTCTGCGTAAGAGCGTGAACGCGCCACCTTTCCTGGAAGGCTCGGCAGTCCAGCCCCGATGATATAAAACGGGAGCCTATTTTGACCTGCCTCGTGCTGCGCAGAAATCAAGGCCTCGAGCATCTCTTCATCGAGATCTTGCATTTCATCAATGAACAGCGCCACCGCTCTTTTCTCTTTCCGCAATGCTTCCGCAGTTGCAGAGACCACATCTTGTAGATCAAGTTCCAGATTTCCTGTTAAAGGTGGAAATTCTTTCGGCTCCACACCCAAATCAATCGTGCCAGCCCCTAATGAAACATTAAAAGCCGCAACTGCCCGCGTTAATGCCGCTGCGCTTTCTTTAACTTTGATTTTCGCACGAAAACGAAGAGATGCTTTTGCCAGCCCATCCGCAATCGCTCTACGGACGCTTTCGTGACCTCGTGTTCCCTGGGAAGCCTCGACTTTAACCGTCAGCCAGTCGTTTTGATCCGCACGAGTTTTAAGCTGATTCAATAAAACTGTTTTTCCCACGCCCCTTAAACCAATGAGCAGCATTGGGCGTCCCAAAAGATCGTTTTCCGCGCGCTTGATGAGGTTATCGAAGGCTTGTAAATCCTTGTCTCGCCCCGTAAGAACCGTCGGCGCAAGCCCAGAGCCTGGGGTATAGGGGTTGAGTGCGTCGTCCATGCCCAAAGTCTAACAAGAATAAGGCCGAATAAGGGGTTTTGGTGGTTCAGGGACAAATATAAGGGGTTTTGGTGGTTCAGGGGCAAATATAAGGAATTTCTGACGGCGGCTAGGACTCTTCGGCGATGAGGAGGTCGGAGACGATACCATCGGCAAGCAGGCGCCCAGGCTTGGTCACTCGCACGCGCTGGCCGGCGCGCTCGAGCAGGCCGCGGTCGATGAAGTCCTCCAATGCCGGGGCAGCGTGGGCATCGAGCCAGGATTCTGGGATGCCCTCGCGCAGGCGCAGGCCCAGCATCACCTTTTCCATGTGGCGATCGGCACCCGTTAGGGTTTCGCTGTCTTTGATGGGCAGCTCGCCGTTTCCTAGCGTTTGGATATAGCGGCTAGGGTGCTTGACGTTATAAAAGCGCTCGTCGCCTAGGTGGGAGTGCGCACCAGGACCTGCGCCCCACCAGTTGCCGTCCACCCAATAGATGCGGTTGTGCTCGCATTCGCCGCCGGGCAGCGACCAATTGGAGACCTCGTACCACTCGAAGCCGGCGTCTTCGAGGGTGGAAGAAATCATTTCATAGCGCCGGGCCAGCACGTCTTCATCCGGGGCGGGCAGCAGCCCCTTATTCACCTTGCGGGCCATACGCGTGCCGTCTTCTACGATGAGCGAGTACGCGCTGACGTGGTCGACGCCGGTCTCCAGCACGCGGTCCAAGGTCTCGCGGACGTTATCGTCGGTTTCGGTGGGCGTGCCATAGATCATGTCGAGGTTGACGTGCTGGAAGCCTGCCTCCCGGGCCTCGCGCGCGGCGGCGAAGGCGCGTCCGGGGGTGTGGGCGCGCTCGAGCACTTGGAGCACGCTGTGCGAGGCGGACTGCATGCCGAGGCTGATGCGGTTAAAGCCGGCATCGGCAAGCGCGGCAAAGTACTCCGGCGAGGTGGACTCCGGGTTGGACTCGGTGGTGACCTCGGCGCCTGGGCTAAGCCCAAAGGTAGAGCGCACCGTATCCAGGATGCGGCTCAGGCCCTGCCCGCCCAGGAGTGAGGGCGTGCCGCCGCCGATGAAGACCGTATCCGCGGTGCGCCCCACGCGGGTGGCCGCCATCTCCAGCTCCTTGTTCAAGGCATCGAGGTAAGGGCCGGTGAGATCGCGCGGGCTGCCCAACTCGCCGGGGGTATAAGTATTAAAATCGCAATAACCGCAGCGGGTGGCGCAAAAGGGAACGTGGATATACAGCCCGAATGGTTCAGTCATGAATCAAACTCTAATAGGCAGGGAACAAAATGGCCGAAATGGGTGTTAAACATGTAGTATATTGCCAACTTCCCGCGTATAGAAAGGTACCTTCAGTGGAGCCTCCCAGTCGATGTCCCCGCCACCTTATAGGCGGTGGGGAGTAACTCATGTTATCGGCTATTATGATGATCCTGGCAGGCTTTATCGTCATCGGGCTCATCATCGTCGCGAACGCTTATTTCGTGGCACAAGAGTTTTCATTCATGTCCGTGGACCGCACCCAATTGCGGTCCATGGCCGCTGAAGGTGATAAATCCGCCCAGCGCGCGCTGGACATCACCAAGCGCACCTCCTTCATGCTTTCGGGTGCGCAGCTCGGCATTACCATTACCGGCCTGCTTATTGGTTATGTGGCAGAGCCCCTGGTGGGCCAGGGCCTTGGCGTGCTGCTTGGCGGAGTGGGAATTCCCACCGGCGTGTCCGTGGCTATCGGCACCATCGCGGCGCTATTTATTTCCACCATCGCCACGATGCTCTTTGCGGAGCTTTTTCCTAAGAACTACACCATCGCCGCGCCCATGAAAACGGCGCTGCGCCTGGCCGCGTCCACGCAGTGGTACCTGCGCATTTTCGGCTGGCTCATCCGCTTTTTCGAGTATTCCTCCAATGCGATTTTGAAGCTCTTTCGCATCGAGCCGGTAGAAGACGTCGACTCTTCCGCTACTGCCGATGACCTCGAATCCATCGTGGATTCCTCGCACGAAACCGGCGTCTTGGATGAGGACACGTACATGGTTTTGGACCGTTTGCTCGACTTTCCCGAGCACGACGTCGAGCACGCCATGATCCCCCGCTCCCGCGTGGACGTCATTGATCCTGGCACCACCCTGGGCGAGGTGCGCGAATTGATGTCTGAGAACCATACGCGCTACCCCGTCATCGATGATGAGCACAATCCCATCGGCGTGGTGCATCTTTTCGATGTCCTGGGCTCCGATCTCCCTGCCGCCACCAGCGCCACCGCCATCATGCGCGAGCCCCTGGTGGTTCCGGAGCTTATGCCGCTTCCCGATGTCGTCGATGAACTGCGCGGCGAAGAACAAAAGCTGGCCTGCGTCATCGACGAGTACGGCGGATTCGTCGGCATCGTCACCATGGAGGACCTGGCCGAGGAGATTCTTGGCGATGTCACCGATGAGCACGATATCGAGGAAACCGAAGAAATTACCGAGCAGGACGAATCCCACTGGCTGGTCGATGGCGATACCCCGCTGGATGAAATCGAGCGCGCCATTGGCCACGATCTTCCAGAGGGCGATTTCGAAACCATCGCCGGCCTGCTCATCGCGCACGCCGGTGCCCTGCCTGAGGTGGGCGAAATCCACACCATCGCCTTGGAGGCAGAGCCGGATGACTGGGTGGATCAGGATGAAGCACCCACCCGCTCCATCCGCATGCGCGTGGATGACGTGGACCGCCACGTGCCATCCTCCCTGGCCATCGAGCTCATTGAGGACTATGTCCACGACAGCGATGACGAAGAGGAGGAGGCATAATGACCGATACGTGGTGGTTCAACCTCATCGTCACGCTGCTCATCATCGCCGCATCCGGCTTCTTCGTGGTCATCGAGTTCTCCCTCATGGGTTCGCGCCGCAACCGGCTCGAAGAAAACGCGGAGTCTTCGCGCACCGCCCGCGCCGGTCTGCGCTCGCTCAATGAGCTGACCATCATGCTGGCTGGCGCGCAGTTGGGCATTACCGCCGCCACCTTCGTGCTCGGTGCCGTGACCAAACCGTGGGTCCATCACCTTCTGATGACCCCGCTAGAGGCCCTTGGCCTGCCGCTGGGCATTGCCGATGTCGCCAGCTTCATCCTCGCGCTGTTCATCGTCACCTTCCTGCACCTGGTGCTGGGTGAAATGGCGCCTAAGTCTTGGGCCATCGCCCACCCAGAATCCGCCCTGCAGGTCATTGCCATTCCCGCCCGCGGGTTCGTGTGGGTCTTCCGCCCGCTGCTGAAGTGGATTAACACGATGGCCAATAAATTGGTGGCCATGACCGGCGAGGAACCGGTCGACCGCGCCGGCGCCGCCGGCTACGATGCCGAGACGCTACGCACCTTGGTCGAGCACTCCCGCGAGACCGGCGCGCTCGACGATAATTCCGCCAACCAAATTTCCGATGTCATCGAGCTCGAGAACTCCACGGTGGGTGCCATGGCGCGCGCCCACGGCTCAGAGGTCGTGCCCCTGCCTTCCGATGCCACCGTGGAACAGCTCCAAGAGCTCGTCCTGCGCAAGAACATCATGCGCGTGCTCGTCTTCCCCAAGGATTCCCGCGTCCCCCGCGTGGTGCACGTGCGCGATACCCTCATGGCGGATCCCGATACCCCAGTCCTCGAATTCTCCCGCGCCCCGATTTCTGTCTCTTCTGCCACCACCGTGCAAAAGACGCTGGATCACATGCGCTCCCGCAATGAGCAGCTCGTCGTCGTGGGCAAGGCAGATAAGGACAAGGCCGTGTGGATCCTTACCTGGGATGACATCATGGGCCAGCTGTGGCCGCAGATTACCGAGCAGCTGGACAAGGTCACCCCTCCCCCAGCGGTATAGCGTCCTCATCGAAACCAACCGTCCCCGTTGGTTTCGATGCCTAATAGTTTTATAAACAAAATTCAAAAGATAAACAAGCGTACACAAGCGCAGTGTTTTACACTTGGACTATGACCACCCGGAAGAATCCGTTTACCGCCACGCTTGGGGCCACGCCTCCCTACCTGGCTGGCCGTAAAGACTCCATCGAGGAGTTTGCTTATGCCTTGGACGATGGCCCCGGATCCCATGAACGCATTTCCCTCGTCGTGGGTCCGCGCGGTATCGGCAAGACGGTATTGCTCAATGCCTTCGAAGACACCGCGTCAGATCGCGGGTGGCGCATCCTTAATGACACGGCATCTGCCGGTTTTGCGGAACGGCTCCGTGCTGAAATTATTAATACCCTTCACCTCAACCGGGCAGCGCTAAAAGGTTTCAACCTGCACCTTTTCCAATTGGGCATCGGCATGGAATGGGATTCAAGAACATTATCCGCGGAAACCTACCCCTTAAGAAGGGCCTTGAAAGACCTCCTCCATGCGCAGCGGGAACTAGACCGGATTTCCCACAGCGAGCCCACTGGGGTGCTCATTACTTTGGATGAAATGCACCACCAGCGCAGTGATGAGGTCATCGATTTTGGAGCTACCATCCAGCACCTCGTGCGAGAAGGGGAAAATATTGCTGTAGTCATGGCAGGAATCCCACCCTCAATTAAACCGCTTTTGGCTAGCCAAGATGACTCTAATCCTGTCACTTTTCTTCGCCGTGCGAACCGCATTGAATTGGACCGAGTGCCGGATACGGACGTCCGGAAGGCACTCAATGCTCCCGTAGAAGAAACAGAGGTTAATTGGGACAAGGACGCACTGAATTCTGCCGTAACCGCTTGCCAGGGATATCCCTTTATGATTCAGCTCGTCGGCCTATGGGCTTTCCGCCACCGAACAGACAATACGATTTCGGTGGAAGCTGCGCAGGAAGGCATTTCCAAAGCGCGACGAAAGCTAGGGCAGCTAGTCCATGAGCCCGCCCTAGCGGAGCTTTCCCCCATCGATCGGACATTCCTGCTCCACATGGCTCAAGACAATGGCCCCTCATCCATGAGTGATATCACGGCCCGCCTAGGAAAAAGTTCGCAATATGCATCCAATTACCGGCGCCGCTTGCTTGACTCGGAACTAATCGAAATACCAGCCAGTGGCCAAGTAGACTTTGCCCTGCCCTACCTTCGGGACTACTTGCGCGAGCATGCAGCTAGCTTGGTCATCGATTCGTACTAATCGAACTCAGTCACGCAACCCATTGTTATCGCAGGTGTGGATAACTTGAGCTCGTGGCGCCACTGGGGAATCATGATTAACACTTAGTGAAGATTCAACGAGAACTCCACAGCCTGCGCGCATTCGGGTAGCGGGCATCATGCTCCTCGTATGTGCTCGAGGGCATGAACCAAGCATTAACTAATATTCCGTCCATCCGGCACAACCATCCCACCTTCTGGCACGAACTCGATAACGGCACCTACCTCAAACTCGCACCCCGCATCGCGGTGCACCGCGAACATTACCACAGCCTGAACCTGTCCTCTCAGCTGCGCCTGCGCGCCATTGCCGCCGCCCGCAGCGCCTATACCGCGGTGCTCATTTCCAAATCCGCCGCCCGCGTCCACGGGCTATGGGTGCTTGCCTCCGCCGAAGAAAAGGTGGAAATGGCCCTTCCCCATAACTCTTTGCCTAATAAGGACCGGCGCAATCCAGAACGCATTTACCGCAAAACGAAATTACCCGAACCGATGCTGGTACACGGCGCCCGTACCGTTTCTCCGGCTCGGGCGGTAATCGATATTGCCCGGTTCCACGGTTTTCGCGAGGGCCTCATTGCCGCCGATTCTGCCCTGCGCGCAGGAATTACGAAGAAAGCTCTTAGTCAGGAATTCGCCCAGATGGGCAGGGTACGCAATAGTGCCGTCGTGCGAGAAGCTATCCACCACAGCTGCGCCGCCTCCCCTTCCCCCTATGCTTCCTTTGCCCGTGCCCTGCTCATCCAGGCGGATTTTCCCTGGCCGATGTTTTTCGAGGTCCACTACACCGCCCTGCCCGGCATCACCGCGGAGCTCTGCATCAATAAGACCTACGTCATCGACATCACCGAACCGGGCGATGACACTACCACCTCCATACAGCCGCTTGCCGATGCCCCATCCACCGCGGCACCAACGAAGCCGCGGGACCACACTGAGCGGTCCCGCGACAAGCGCCTGCGCGATGCTGGCTTTATCGTCATACGGTGCTCCCCGCAGCAGTTAGTTCAGCACCCGGAGCGCTTTATCTCTGAGGTCACGGCCACTATCTCCGCGCGCCAGAACGCTATACGCTCCCAGCAGTCCCACAACTGAGCCATTCAACGCTAAAGATGAAGCCACGCAAGGTTCTAGTCCACGCAGGGTGTCCATCTAAAAATGCGACGGCCACCGAGAGAGGGAATCTCGGTGGCCGCTAAATTCCCCTTGCCTTAAGCAAGGAAGTCTAAAGGAACTATGCAGTTGTGGCCCGGCGGGCTGCCTCGCGCTTGGCGCGGACTTTTTCTACGACCACGGCAATGCGGGCGCGTTCTTCTAGGAATTGCGGCGGGTTATGCCCGCGCATGGAGCGCACGTACGCCGGGTGCGTATCGAGCACGGTGTGCTTCCACGCCTGCACGGCGATGAGCGCGGATTCCCCGGTACACTTATACAGGTGCGGTAGGGAGACCATGTCGAGGTTGCGGGCGACGGCATCCGTTTGCTCCAGCACGTATTCCACGACCTCACGCAGGTAATCTGCTACCGCCTGTGTGCGCTGGCGCAGCGCTTCTGCCAATTCATGCACAACGATGGGCTTGGCAATGGGATAGCGCTCATCCAACAGGCGCGGGGTGAGCTGCTCCGGCTCCTCCGCATCATTCGCGCCGGAGGGAGCGGCAGAAATGGTTCCCGAACGCACGCCGGACACGAGCGCTTGGCGAAGCCCAATTAGCTCACCCACGCAGCGCCCCGAGTCCACGCGGGCGTCGTCGACGATATCGCCGAGTTCCGCCAAACAATCCATGGACAGTTCCTCATCCCAATCCTCGATTGCTTCAATGAGGTGCTCGAGGTATTCCGCGACTTCGTCGCCGATATTGTAAATCTCCTGGGTGAGCTCGCGGTGACGCAGCTCGGCGGCGATCTTCTGCATAGGCTTCGAGCCACTCCTTCCGCGGTTTTCATTTTCTAACCTCTAGTAGAGGTTGAGGTTTTCGGCGACGACTCATGACTCTATGCCAGATCGTCTACCGCGAGAGTGCGACACTCCGAAGCGTTTCACAGGTTTATGGCAGGTTCGCGCTTCGCCCATGGTGACCTGCAAGAAGGAAAACACCCGAGGAATAAAATCCTCGGGTGTACCCGTTTCACGCCTTTCTAGCGCTTGTAAATGTGCTCGATGGCGCTGGCGTAGCGTTGCGCCACCACGTTACGCTTGACCTTCATCGTTGGCGTAAGCTCATTTTCATCCTCGGTAAGGTCGCTTTCTAGGATGTAGAACTTCTTAATGCCTTCCGCATGGGACACCGTGGAGTTGACCTTGTTGACGGCGTCTTGCACTTCGGCGCGCAGGGTGGCATCGGTAGCGATATCGTCCATAGAGCGGTTTTCTGGGATATTGTGGTCCAGCTTCCACCGCTTGAGGATGTCCGGGTCCAGGGTGATAAGCGCTCCCACGAACGGCTTGCCATCGCCTACGACCATGGCCTGTGAAATCAGCGGGTGGCCGCGCAGGATGTCCTCCATCGGGCCAGGCGAGACGTTCTTGCCACCCGCGGTAACAATCAGGTCCTTCTTGCGCCCGGTGATGGTGAGCTTGCCATCATCGTCGATTTCCCCCAAGTCACCGGTGTTGTACCAGCCGTCCTCAAAGGCTTCCTCCGTGGCCTCGGGGTTATTCCAATACCCTTCGAATACCATGCCGCCCTTGATGCAGACTTCGCCGTCATCGTTGATGCGGAGGGTAACCCCGCCGAGAGGCGGGCCGACGGTACCAATGGATTGGTCCACGTAGTCCACGGCCGCGGCCGCAGCGGTCTCGGTCAGGCCATAGCCTTCAAAAACGGGAACGCCAATGCCGCGGAACCAGTGCAATAAATCGTGGCCCATCGCGGAGCCGCCGGTGATGCAGTACCGAACATTGCCGCCCACGCCCTGGCGGATGGTGGAATAGACCAGCTTGTCAAAGAGCTTGTGCTTAATTTTCAGCAGGCGGTCTGGGCCTTCCGGTGTATCGAGTGCCTTGGAGTATTCGATGGCGATCTTTTCGGACTGCTCAAAAAGGAAGCTCTTGATCCCAGAATCCGCTGCCTTCGAGGCCGCAGAGTTGCGGACCTTTTCAAATACGCGCGGCACGCCCAAAATCACGTTGGGGCGAGAGCGGGCGAACTCGATGGAGATGGTGGAAAAATCAGACCAGTGGTTCTGCGAAGCACCGCGAATGGCCACGGCAATCGATACGGCACGGGAAAAGACATGTGCCAGGGGCAAAAATGTCAGGGTATGGCTGCCCGGCACGGCGAATACACCGATGGGATTGGTGGTCAGCGCCCTAGCCTCCGAGAGCCAATTCCGGTGCGTCAGGATGCACCCCTTCGGCCTACCGGTGGTGCCGGAGGTATAAACCAAGGAAGCAAGATCATCGGTATTGGTGGCGGCAATGCGCGCAGATACCTCGTCGGTGCCGACGCTACGGCCTTCGAATTTCAAGGTATCGATGGCGGAGGAGTTAATCTCCAATACGCGCCGCAGCTGCGATGGCGAGCCCTTCAGGTTTGGTTCCCCGTCGTCTTGTAGGACCAAGTTTTCTACCAATTCGGAGTGCTCGCGGGTTTCGGTAATGGCCAGCACCGCCCCGGAATCCTCAATGATCCAGCGCACCTGGGAGGCAGATGAGGAAGGATAGACCGGAACCGATGCCGCACCGGCTGCCCAAATGGCGTAGTCCAGCAGGGACCATTCGTAGCGGGTAGCAGAAATGAGGGCAATGCGATCGCCCTGCTTCACGCCTAGCGCGATTAAGCCCTGAGCTACTTCAAAGACCTCATCGATAAATTCTTTACCGGTGACATTGACCCACTCGTAATTTGCTGGGCGGGTAAACATGACGCCGTGCGGACGCTTCTTCGCGGTATCCATTAGGGCGGTGAGGCAGGTCTCCCCCGGCTCAATGGTAAATTCCGCCGGGGTGTGCACTTGTTGCAGGGTCACGCGATATCCTTTCGCACAGCTAATAATAACCTGTGCCTACTGTACCAACCGGAGAGCGTATCAACGCGTTTCACCCACGATCGAAGCTGTAATTATTCAGGGCTTATAACACCAGAGTGGCCTATTTATTGGAGCAATCCACCAGCTTGCCCTAGGGCCACAGGCTGCCGATAAGCGCAACGATGAGAACTAACGCAATCATGGACCACAGCGTGAGCGAGACCCGGGATTTAGGCAGAGACCGCTTGCGGCGAACGGGCTGAGAGGTGCCAGCAACCAGCGGGTTTGCAGCGCGCTCATCCTTTTTGCGCTCTGGATCCCACAGGCCTTCGCGGGGATCGACCGGCTGGATCCTATCCGAGCTGGCGCTGGGCACGTCGCCGCTCGCTGCGTTATCGCCCGCGCCCTCCGAATGTTGTTCAGCCATGGTCTTTTACTGTAGTGCCGCGATTGCGAAACTGGGAAATTAGGACGGCGCTGCGGTCCACGGCCCACATCAGGCACCAGGCCAGCCCAATCATGATGGGCACCACGATGATGACCACGATGATCATCTGTACCCACACGGGCGCCTGCACCAAGAACTGCGAAAATGCGCTGCTCACGTCAGTCAACCACTCCATGGGTCCTTATATTACTGCCCCACGGTAATCTGGCAGGTATGTCGAGCGCACAGATACCCGTTACCATTGCCACCCCATCTGGACGCATCACCGGCTTTAGCCGCGATGGCCTCTCCTACTTTCATTCGCTGCGCTTTTGCGAAATCCCTAGCCGCTTTTCCACGGCGCGGCCGCTGGATGAGCCCCTCGACCAAGATGCGCGCACACCGCAACCGGATGAGGTAGCGCTCAGTATTACTGCCCCGGAAAACGCGACGGATTGCCCCGTGGTGGTCTATATCCACGGGGGAAGTTTTGAAGGCGGCTCGCATGAGGACGAGCGGGTGCCAGGCACGGTAACGGCCCGCAAGGGCATCATCCAAGTCCGGGTGGGCTACCGCGTGGGCCTGGCTGGTTTCGCCCGCTTTGCCGACGATGAAGCGGACCGCTACCGGGGCATCGATGACTGCGTGCTGGCGTTGGAGTGGCTACAGGACAATATCGAATCCTTTGGCGGGGATAAAACGAATATCACCCTGGTAGGACAATCCGCCGGCGCGGCGATTAGCCTGTGGCTTGCCCGGCGCGATCACTATCGCGGCGCTTTCCGGCGCGTCCTCGCCCTCTCGCCCGCCTACCCCCGCGATACCTTTGAGCACCGCGTGGCGGGATTGCACAGGTACCTCTCGGTACCTATTGAGCGCAGCGCCCTGGAATCGCTCTCGCCCGAGGCATTGGAAAAGGGCTATAAAAAGTTCCGCAAGAAGCACCGCTATGACTTGGCCCTCGGCCCGGCGCCGATGCAGGCATCCGAACTGGCGGATATCCCCATCGTGGTGAGCTCCACCCGGGATGAGTTTTACGATCTCCCGGCCGGCAAGCGCATCGATAATATGGCCCTGGGCAAGTTTATTTGTAATTACCTTTCCCAACGCTTCGGCTTCCCACACGGGCGCTACACGCAATGGCGCCAGCTCGCGCAGTACGTGGACCCGGACCGCCTGATGGGCCGGATGATCGGCGATTCCCTCGTTCGCCGCTGGACGGCGCAGGTAGCCTCCGGCGCGCCAGGGCCTACCTGGATGATGGAGTTTACGAGGAAGCTTAAGCCAGCGCTGCACTGCGATGAGCTCTACCCGCTCTTCGGCACCGACTGCGAGCTAAGTGAGTGGCTCTGCCACTTCGCCACCACCGGCGAGCCGGGTTTCCCTCGCTATGGCAGCGACCACCGCGTCCTCGAGTTTGATTTGGATACCGGGGATAGGCGCATCGCCTATGCCACCCTTGATTACGTGGCGGCGGCGTTTTATGAGGAAGACTAACTGCTACTGCGCCAAAGACTGAAGCGCCGCGCGCAATTCGGCTTCCGCCAGTTCCTCGCACATCCACGGGCTAAATACCGCCGGCACGGCATCGGCCGCGGCGATAAGCCGGGCGGGCTCGACCCATTCCCAGGAGTCGACCTCGTCCGGGTTCGGCTGCCACTGCGCTTGGGAGTCGAGCTCTACGCAGTAGACGGGGCAGATTTCGTTTTCCACCAAGCCGGAAGAATCCACCGCACGGTAGGAAAAGGTGGGCAGCACCACGCGCAAGTTGGATAACGCATCCGCGGGAATGCCTAGCTCGAATTCGGCGCGGCGAGTAACGGCATCGGCAGTCGCCTCCCCCGGACCAGGATGCCCGCAGAAGGAATTGGTCCACACGCCGGGCCAGGTTTGCTTGCCCAGCGCCCGGCGGGTGATGAGCACCTTTCCGTGGCAGGTAACCCACGCGGAAAAGGCAAAGTGCAAGGCGGTGTCGGTGGTATGCACCTCGGATTTGAGCGCAGTACCAATGGCTTTTCCATCAGCACCCGCCAGGACTACCCGTTCCGTCATAGGTTCAGATCCCCCACCCACGTGACGTTTCCAATGTGCAGGCGGGCATTCCAGAGGTTACCCGGCGCGACATCGTAACGGTATTGGAGGTTGACCGCGGCGCCCGCGCCCAGCGGGTGATCGAGGCCCGGGGGTTCCACGTCAGGCGCGGAGTTCTCGTCATACGGCAGGGCTTTTACCTTAGACCAGCCGCCATTCCCGTCGGCGCGCTCAAGGACGGGGTCATCGAAGGCATCGGTGGGCAGGGCCATTTCGTTTTCGTTCTTGAGCAAAATGGTTACCACGGAGCCGCCGGAATTATTGTCCGTATACACTCCTTGCAGCTCCCAGCTGACACCGAGGCCGGCATCTTTGACCGGGCTCGCTAGGTTGGAAGTGACTTCCTTATCGTCGGTGTCTTCCGCTTGATAAGGCGCTTCTTCTGAGCTGGAGACGGTGATATTGTCCCCCAGCCCGGTCTCTTCCGGCTGGAGAATGCTGCATCCGGCCAGGGTCACGGCGAGAAGGCTGACCACGCCTGCGCCTAAAGTGTGAGAAATTTTCACCGTGGATGGATCCTTTGCACGCGAAGATAACTTTATTTCTGCACAGATACCTTAGCCGAAAGCCCGCCCAAGGTATGCATCTGGGCTGCGCGCCGTGGCGTGTGGCATACTGGACTGTCTCTTTTAGGTACTCTACTTCCCTACGCGTCTTTGAATTGAGCATCCCTCCATGAAATCCCTCGTACGCATTACCCGCAGCGCTTCTGCCCTGTGGCCCTATTATCTCGGCGTGTTGCTCGCAGCGACGGTCACCGCCGTCCTTGCGTTGATTTCACCCTTTTTCACCAGGGAAGCCACCGACATCATCGTTGAGGCCCTCCAAACAAGCGAGCCGCTTGGCGATGCCCTTCGTTCCGTCCTTTTCCTAGCCCTCGCCCTCTTCCTGGCTGATGCCGCCAATGCCCTATTCCGCAATATCGGCAGCTACATCGGCGATGTCATGGTCTCGCGCCTGCGCCAGATTTTATCCAACCGCTACTTTGCCAAGCTCTTGGCGCTGCCGCAGGGCTATTACGATAATCAGGTCACCGGCACGATCATCGCCCGACTGGATCGCTCCATCGCGAATATCACGCAGTTTATCCAGTCCTTTGCCAATAATTTCTTCACGATGATCATTCAGACCATCGCGGTATTGGCCATTACCGCCTGGTACTACTGGCCGCTGACCATCTTATTGGCGCTGCTTTTCCCCATTTATATGTGGCTGACCGCGCTGACCTCGAAGCGCTGGCAAAAATTTGAAGCCATTAAAAACGAAAACATCGACCAAGCCAATGGCCGCTTCGCCGAGGTCATAGGCCAGGTCAAGGTCACCAAGTCCTTCGTCGCCGAATCCCGCGAGTTGGACCACTTTGCCCAGCGCTATGGCACCGTAGTCGATACCACGCGGCCGCAGTCCCGCTGGTGGCACATGATGGATACCTTCCGCGGCATCGCCATGGCCGTAATCTTTTTAGGCATCTATGCGGTCATCTTTTGGCGCACCCTTGAAGGCCACTTCTCCATCGGCGATATGGTCATGCTCTTGCAGATGGTCACCATGGCCAAGCAACCCGTCTTCATGATGAGCTGGATGATCGATACGGCCCAGCGCGCTATCGCCGGCTCACGCGACTACTTCAAGGTCATGGAAGAAGACCTGGAGCCCACCGCCTCGCGCGAGCTGGTCGCCGCCATCACAGACTCCGGCACCCCCGATCTGAACCTCACCCCTATTACCCCATTGGAGCCCACGCCCGGCGCGCCGGTCTTTGCCTTTGATGATGTTTCCTTCGCTTATGAAGAAGGAAAACCCGTCGTTACAAATATCTCCTTTAGCGCGCACGAGGGCCAGAAGGTCGCGCTCGTGGGTGAATCGGGCGGCGGTAAATCCACCCTGGTCAACCTGCTGCTGGGCCTGTATCACCCCTCGGCTGGCCACCTCGACGTGCTGGGCCACCGCGTCGATGACCTCACCGCTTCACGCCTGCGCGCGTCCGTCGGCGTGGTCTTCCAAGAGTCCTACCTCTTTTCGGGCACCATCCGCGACAATATTGCCTATGGCAAGCCGGGGGCTACTGAGGAAGAAATCGTGGATGTGGCCAAGCGCGCCAATGCCCATGACTTCATTGAGGCCTTCCCGGATGGTTATGACACGGTCATCGGCGAGCGCGGGTTGAAGCTTTCCGGTGGGCAGAAGCAGCGCGTGTCCGTCGCGCGCGCCATGTTAAAGGATGCGCCCATCCTGGTGCTCGATGAGGCCACCTCCGCGCTGGATACCAAGGCCGAGCGCGCGGTCCAGGCTGGCCTAGACGAGCTGATGAAGGACCGGACCACGCTTATTATCGCGCACCGCCTATCCACCATCGCGGATGTCGATACCATCATCACCCTAGAGGCAGGGCGAATTGATGAAATGGGCTCGCCTGCCGAGCTCGCGCAATCCGGTGGTATTTATGCCGAGCTGCTCAAGCTCACCCAATCCAGCTCCGCCGCGGACCGCCGCCGGCTGAAAAAGTACGGCTTTGTCACCGGGACCAATTCCCGCAGCGAGCACGGCGAAGAAAGTGAATAAATCCACTGGGACTGCTGCGCTTAAAGCGTTAAGCTTGTGTGCATGCAGTTTCCTAGCCTAGAAGAGTTGCAAGCCCGCGGAACCCGCAAGTGGACCGTCTTTGATGAGGACGTCCTCCCGCTGTGGATCGCGGAGTCCGATTTTCCCACCGCCCCCGCCGTCAAAAAGGCGCTGCAGGAGATGGTGGATAATGAAACCTTCGGCTATACCCCCTCCCCCAAGGCCTCGGGGCTGCGCGAGGCAGTCGCCGATTTCTATGCGGAACGCTACGACTGGCGCCCCAATGCCGATCACATCTTCTGGATAGGCGATGTCGTCCGCGGCCTCTTGCTCGGCGTGCAGTACTTCACCCGCAATGATTCCCCCGTCATCGTGCCCGTGCCCTCCTACCCACCGCTGCTAGAGCTCCCCCGCACGGCTGGGCGCGAAAAGATAGAAACTAGCCTCGAGCTAGAGGAAATCGAGCAGGCCTTCAAGGACGGCGCCGGTTCTATTCTCTTGGCCAATCCGTATAACCCGCACGGCCACGTCTTGTCGGAGGACTACCTCCGCGGGCTGGTGGAGTTGGCGGAGAAATACGATGCCCGCATCTTGGCCGATGAGATCCATGCCCCGCTGGTTTATGAAGGAAAGCATATCCCGGTGGCATCGCTAAGCGAGGAAGCAGCGCAGCGCACCATCACCGTCACCGCCACTTCCAAGGCCTTTAATACCGCGGGACTCAAGTGCGCGCAGATCATCTTTTCCAATGCCGCCGATGCCCAAAAGTGGAACGGTCTGACCGGCGTAGCCAAAGACGGGACCGGCACCTTGGGCGTGCTTGCCGCCGAGGCCGCTTACCGCCACGGCGGGGGCTTCTTAGACGAGGGAATCGAGTACCTGCGCGAGACACGCGACTGGTTGGTGAAAGAACTCCCGCAGCGCATCCCTGGGCTAAAGACCTCGCAGCCCCAAGCCACCTACCTGTTGTGGCTAGACTTTTCCGATACCGCCCTCGCTGGCAATCCCCAGCCCGCCAAGTGGCTGCGCGAAAACGCCCGCGTCGCCCTCAACGAGGGCGATACCTTCGGCACCGGCGGCCCCGGCCACGCGCGGTTGAACTTCGCCACTTCCCGCGAGATCTTGGGCGAGGCACTCGACCGCATGGAAAAGGCCTTCGCCGAGCTCGACTAGCTCCCCCGCCATCCTTTCTCCTCGCCCCATCGCACGCGCGATGGGGCTTTTATTGCATTTTCACCATGCTTTGATTTCTCAACAGGTGGGCAGTAATATCTCATTACACGAATAGCCCCTATAGGGCTACAGAATTCGCATTCTCGTTCGCGCCCCGCCACCACGGCTCTCGGCGCGGCCGATGGTTTTAGTACGCAATGTTAAGGAGCCAGGATGGCTACCACCACCGCCTCAGGCACCCCCAAGAGCAAGGCCACCGTTGTCATTGCTTCGCTCATGCTCTTTTCGATGTTCTTCGGCGCCGGCAACCTCATTTTCCCGCCCATGGTGGGCGTATCCGCCGGTACCAACTTCTGGCCCGCGGTGCTGGGCTTCCTCGCTGCCGGCGTACTCTTGCCCGTCCTGGCCATCATCGCGGTCGCCATTTCCGGCCGCTCCGTGCGCGACCTGGGCGCGAATGGCGGCGCTATCTTCGGCGTCGTCTTTTCCGCCATGGCCTACCTGTCCATCGGCGCTTTCTACGCGCTCCCGCGCACCGGCGCGGTCTCCATGGAAACGGCGATTACTCCCCTTTTGGGCTGGGAAGGCACCCTGGCTAGCGGTTTATTCAATACCATCTTCTTCCTCATCGCGCTCGGCCTGGCGTGGAAGCCCAATTCCATCATCGATACCCTGGGCAAATTCCTCACCCCAGCCCTGGTTGCGCTGCTGGTCATCCTCATTACCTTGGCCGCGCTGAATCACCCGCGCGATCCCCAGATGCCCACTGAAGATTACGTTTCTTCCCCCATGGTCACCGGCCTTTTCGAGGGCTATAACACCATGGACGCCATCGCCGGCCTGGCCTTTTCCATCGTCATCGTGGGTTCCCTGCGCTCTAAGGGCTTTAAGACCCAAAAGTCCCTGGTGAAGGGCACCATCACCGCGGCGCTCGTCGCCGGCGCCCTGCTTGCCGCCATCTACCTGGGCCTTGCCTGGGTAGGCCAGACCTTGCCCGATGGCCAGTCCTATGATTCAGGTGCGCCGCTGCTTGCCGAGGCCGCCAATCTCACCATGGGCACCTTCGGCCAGGCCCTCTTCTCCGCCATCGTCGTCCTCGCTTGCCTGACCACCGCGGTGGGCCTTATTACCGCCACCTCCGCGTTCTTCGAGATGCTGGTGCCGAAGACGACCTACCACCTGTGGGCCTGCATCTTTACCGCGATGTCTATCCTCTTCGCCTTCCAAGGCCTCGACACCGTGCTATCCATTGCGGTGCCGTTTATTACCTTCCTGTACCCACCGGCCATTTCCCTTATCCTGCTCACGCTTATCCAGCCGGCGGTAAAGAAGTCCGTCGTGTTCTACTGGACCTACCGCCTGGCCCTGTGGGTATCGGTCATCTGGTCCGCCCTGACCGTCATTTCCGCGCAGGGTTGGGGCACCACCGCCCTGGATCCCGTCTTGTCGCTGTCGCCGGGCCAAGCGGTGGATCTTGGCTGGATCGTGCCGACCGTCATCGCGGCAGTTATTGGCCTGATTGTGGATATCTCCACCAAGGCCGGGGAGAAGCACTCCAACTCCGTGACCGCGGCGGCCGATGCTGATGACGAGGCCGTCGTTGACTCGCCGCTCGATGCCGCGGCATCGCCAAAGAGCTAAGCTCTCTCCTTCCACACCCCGCCGTGGGCCCGCATTCCTCGGGCTCCGCGGCGGGGTTTTGTCTGCGATTTCAACTCAGCTAGGGACGCCGGGATGCGCATGGTCGCGCGAAAAAGTACGGAATAGCCCCGCCCCACGTACCGTTGCACTATAGGTACTATCCCCGCGAGAAAAAGGATTATTTTCCCATGACTGATCAGGCGCCGCTTTCCGTATTGGACTTTTGCACCATCTATGACGGTGAAACCCCTGCCCAATCCATTAACCGGTCGGTGGAATTGGCCCAAGAAGCCGAAAAGCTGGGGTATTCCCGCATGTGGTACACCGAGCACCACAATATGAAGTCCATTATGTCCTCCGCGCCCGCCGTCCTCATCGCGCACATCGGCGCCAAGACGGAGCGCATCCGGTTAGGCTCCGGCGGCGTGATGCTGCCCAACCACTCGCCGTACGTCATCGCCGAGCAATTCGGCACCCTGGAAGAGATGTACCCGAACCGCATCGACTTGGGCGTCGGCCGCGCCCCCGGCACGGACATGAATACCTTGGGCCGTGCGCTGCGCCGCGATGGGCAGTCTGCCGAGCGTTTTCCAGAAGACGTCAAAGAGCTCAATGCGTACCTCGAGGGCAAGGCCTATATCCCTGGAGTTAGCGCGATTCCCGGAGCTAATACGAACGTTCCTATCTATATTCTGGGCTCGTCCATGTTCGGCGCTTCGCTCGCGGCAAAGCTCGGCCTCCCCTACGCCTTTGCCTCCCACTTCGCCCCGCAGCACCTCGAGGAAGCAACCACCTACTACCGGGAAAACTTCCAGCCTTCCGAGCGGTTTACCAAGCCCTACGTCATCGCCGGGGTAAACGTCACAGCCGCCGATACTATGCAAGAGGCAGAAGCCGAGTACGAGCGCGTGTGCTTCAACCGCGTGAAGTCTTTCGCCGGCCGCGGCAAGTACCTGACCGATCAGCAGGTAGAGCAGATCATCGAGTCCTACCAGGGCCAGCAAATCCTGGACATGCTGCGCTACTCCGCGGTGGGTACCACCAAGGAAGTCACCGAATACTTAGAGAAGTTCCAAGAGCACGCCAAGGCCGACGAGCTTATGATTTCCCTGCAGTCCAGCTCGCACGAGAACGTCATCAAGAATATGCACGTGCTTGCTGAGGGCTGGCAGCTCGATCCAGCCAACGTAGCGGGTACCCCGCGCTAAACCCCGCCTCACTGCGCTACAAAGCGCCGCGTTGGGCCGCCCTCGGCCTCAACGCTGGCCGCTCGGTGCCACCGAGGCTCGCCACACAACAGCCGCTGAGATTGCCCTAATTAATGGCAATATATGCCTCCCCCCGAATGGTTTTAGAGCGTTTATGTGTTGAGTAACACACACGTTATTCTTCATTTATGAAAATTTTGCGTGCGCGCTCAGCGCTAGGCTGTCTCGCGATGGTGACAGCGCTGAGCACGATAACAGCTTGTTCAGCGGGCCATACCGCGGTGGTAGATACCTCCGGCGACAACGCCGCCCTAACGGTGGCATCTAGTTCGGGGGCCACCTCGCTCGATTTCACCACTACCGGTGGGGCCGCCGCGCCCTCGGTGCTTATGGATAATGTCTATGAAACCTTGGTGCGCATCGATGAAGACGGCTCCATCACCCCAGGCTTAGCCAAGGACTGGGACATCAGTGAGGATGCGAAGACCTATACTTTCCACCTGCGCGATGGCGTGACCTTTTCCAATGGCGACCCCTTTACCGCGCAGACCGCAGCCTTTTCCATTAATTACGTAAAAAATGACTGGGCCAACGGCATTTCCGCTGCCATGGACCCCGTCGAAAGCGCCACCGCAGTAGATGACCACACCCTCAAGGTGCGCCTAGAAAAGCCCTCCAACCGCTGGCTGTGGTCCATGGGCACCACCATCGGCGCGATGATGTCGCCTAAGGGCATGGATGACCTTGCAGCGAAGCCTATCGGCACCGGCCCCTACGAGGTGGCGGGATTTTCCCCCGCAGAATTCGTCTCCTTGCACAAGCGCGATGATTACTGGGGCACACCGTCTGAGCACGATGTCACGGTGCGCTACTTCCCCGATGCCATTTCCTCGGTCACCGCGCTGCGTTCGGGCGGAGTGGACGTCGTCTGGGGCGTGGGTAATCCCGAAATCCTCGATTCCCTGGATGATTCCATCGATACCAACGTAGGCACCACCAATGGTGAGGTCCTGTTATCGATGAATAATGACCGCGCCCCCTTCGACGATCCGCGCGTGCGGCAGGCCGTGGCCTACGCCGTCGACCGCGAGGCGGCCAATGACATCGTGTGGTCCGGCATGGCCACCGATACCGGCGGCGCGCCCATGCCGCCCACCGATCCTTGGTTCGAGGGCAAGAACTATTACGACTTCAACCCGGATAAAGCCCGCTCGCTGCTTGCCGATGCCGGCGCCGAGGGCACCCCACTCACCATCACCGTGCCCACGCTCTACTACGCCCAGGCCATTTCCGAGCTGCTGTACTCGCAGCTTTCCGATGTCGGTTTTGATGTCACCCTCGAAACCGCCGAGTTCCCCGCCGTGTGGCTGGGCCAGGTTCACGGCGCCAAGGACTACCAGATGTCGATTATCTCCCACGTGGAGGCCCGCGATATTCCGGCGCTTTTTGGCAACCCGGATTACTACCTGAATTACGATTCCGCCCGCACGCGCGAGCTGCTCGATAAGGCCGATACCGCAGCGCCTGAAGACTATCCCCGCCGCATGACGCAGGTGGTGGACCAAATCATGGCCGATGCCGGCGCGCTGACCGTGATGAATATGCCGAATGTCGTTTTAACGCGCCACAGCATTAGCGGCTTGCACACAGATCAGGTCACCGACGCGATAGTCTTGCGCGATCTCACCGACGACAAGGAGGACCAATGAGTACCTCTCGAGCCCAGGCCTTAATCCGGCCGCTGCTGCGCTTTGTGCTCACGCTTTTTCTCGCCTCCCTCATCATTTTCGCGCTCATGCGCGCCGTGCCCGGCAACCCGGCGCGCGTCGCGTTGGGGGTTAATGCCACTGATGATGCCATCGCCGAGCTCAGCGCGGAACTCGGCCTGGACCGGCCGCTGCTCGCACAGTATGTCGAGTGGGTAAAGGGCCTGGCCACCGGCGATTTCGGCAAGTCGCTGTCCTCGCAGCAGGACATCACCCCGCTCGTCCTTGACCGCCTGCAGGTCACGCTCATCCTCATCGGCCTGGCCATGGCCTTGGCGCTGGCCTGCGCGATTCCCATCGGTATGTGGTTGGCGCACAACCGCAATTCGCGGGTTGCCGGCTTGGTCTCTGCGGGAACGCAGCTGGGCATCGCCGTACCAAGCTTCTTGGTCGGCATCATCTTAGTGGCCATCTTCGCGGTCCACCTGGGCTGGCTGCCGGCCAATGGTTGGGTGCCACCTAACCGCGGCGTAGGCGATTTCCTGCGCCACCTCATCCTGCCGGTCATCGCCTTGGCCCTGGTCCAGGGTGCGATGCTCACGCGCTATATGCGCTCCTCGGTGCTCGACGTTATGGACCAAGACTATATCCGTACCGCGCGCGCCCTGGGCGATTCCCCGCGGGAGGCCCTGCACCGCCACGGGCTGCGCAATGCCGCGCTGCCGGTACTGACTGTTTCTGGCCTGCAATTGACCTCGATGGTGGTAGGCGCCGTGGTCATTGAATCCGTCTTCGTCATCCCCGGCGTAGGTTCCATGCTGCTCGATGCAGTCTCCGTGCGCGATCTGACCACGGTGCAGACGCTTGTCATGCTGCTGGTCACCTTCGCGCTGGCAGTAAACATGCTTACCGATGTCGCCTACCGCCTCATCGATCCCCGAATCAAGGCAGGTGACGCACGATGAAAATGCGTTTTTCTGGTTGGCTAGGCGCCGTGCTCGTCGGCGCGGTCGTAGTAGTCGCCCTCGTATCGCTGGTGTGGACGCCGTACGATCCCACCCTCGCGCAACCGGGCAGCCGCCTGTCCGGCCCCACCGCAGATCATCTCTTGGGCACGGACCGCTTCGGGCGCGATACCGCCTCGCGCATCATGGCGGGCGCGAAAATCACGGTCTTCGTGGGGCTTATCGCCGTCGGCATCGCAGGGCTTATCGGCATCCCGCTGGGGATCCTCGCGGGCATGCGCCGCGGCACCTGGGTAGAAGCGCTGGTCATGCGCGGCGCCGACGTCGTAATCGCCTTCCCGGCGCTTTTGCTAGCCATTATCGCCGGCGCGGTCTGGGGCCCATCGACGCTTACGGCCATGATTGCCATCGGTATTTCCGGCATCCCGTCCTTTGCCCGCGTGGCGCGTTCAGGCACGCTGCAGGTGGTCACGCAGGACTATATCGCCTCCGCCCGCATCTCCGCCGTGCCGGGATGGAAGGTGGCGGTGCGCCATGTCCTCCCGAATATCGCGGGCCTTATCATCGTCCAGGCGTCGGTGTATTTTGCCCTCGCCATCCTCGCAGAGGCGGGCCTGTCCTACCTCGGTTTGGGGACGCCTCCCCCGGCCGCCTCGTGGGGCCGCATGCTGCAGGACTCCCAATCGCTGCTGAGCACCGATCCCCTCCAGGCCCTCTGGCCAGGCCTTGCCATCGCCGCCACGGTCTTGGGCTTTAACCTGCTTGGCGATGCCCTCCGTGATGCCCTCGACCCCCGCATGAAAGGAGCCACGCGATGAGCCTTTTAAGCGTGCGCGATCTCAGCCTCAGTGCCTCCGAATCCTCCCTCGTCGGGCCTCTTAACTTCGAGCTCGAGGCGGGCGAAAAGCTCGGCATCATCGGCGAATCCGGCTCTGGTAAATCACTGACCGCGCTGTCCATCATGGGCTTGCTGTCCACGGGCATTTCCGCCACCGGCGAGGTCACAGTGGCCGATCACCAGATCATCGGCGCGCGGGATTCCGCTATCCGCCCGCTGCGCGGCAAGACCATGGCCATGGTCTTTCAAGAGCCCATGAGCGCGCTGGATCCCTTAATGCGCATTAGTGCCCAGCTCACCCACGCCGGCGCACACGATACCGCCGCGGCCCTAGAGGAAGTCGACCTCGACGCCGACCTCGCCTCGCGCTTTCCCCACCAGCTATCCGGCGGGCAGCGCCAGCGCGTCCTCTTAGCCATGGCCATGGCGGGCAGCCCCGACGTGCTCATCTGCGACGAGCCCACCACCGCCCTCGATGCCACCACGCAGGACGGTGTCCTCCGCGTCATCGAGCGCGTTACCGAACAACGCGGCACCGCACTGCTTTTTATCACCCACGACCTCAATGTCATCCAGCGCATGTGCCCGCGGGTGTTGGTCATGCGCGATGGCTACATCGTGGAAGAAGGCCGCACCGAGCGCGTGCTTACTAAGCCCCGCCACGCTTATACCCAAGAGCTGGTCTCGGCCTCGCAGCCGCCCGACTTCGCCCTCACCCCGGCGGGCGAGGGGAAGGATGTGGTGGTATTGGAGGGCATCGGCAAGCAGCATGGCTCCCAGGCCGCGCTGGCGGGGATCGATCTCCGCGTGCGCCGCGGCGAGCGGCTCGGCATTGTCGGTGGCTCCGGTTCCGGCAAGACCAGCCTGCTGAAGATTGTGGCGGGCCTGGATGCCCCGACCTCTGGAACCAGCACCGTGGACGGGCGCGTGCAGATGGTTTTCCAAGACCCGCAAGGTTCACTGAACCCGCGGCTGAAGATCTGGAAATCCATCGCCGAGGCCATGCCCGGGCGCCTATCCAAGGCCGAGCAGCGCGAGCGCGCCGCCGCCGCACTGGAAGAAGTGGGAATTTCCGGCAAAGCGCTCGACCGCTATCCCCACGAGTTTTCCGGCGGGCAACGCCAACGCATCTCCATCGCCCGCGCGCTGTGCGGCGAACCGGATATTCTACTTGCCGATGAAGCCGTCTCCGCCCTCGATATGTCCGTGCAAGCCCAGGTGCTGGAATTGCTCGCCCGCCTCATTGAGGATCGCGGGCTGACCCTGCTATTTGTCACCCACGATCTCTCCGTGGTGCGCGGGCTCTGCGATAGGGTCGCCGTGCTCAACCGCGGCGAACTGGTCGAACACGGTCCCACCGAGCGCGTGTGGTCGAAGCCCGAGAGCGACTACACCCGCCGGCTCATCGCCGCCGCAGGGCAATAAATTCCCACGGCGTAAGGTGGTTGCGGTAGACGTTTTTAGCGAAAGGAGTCCCACAGGCTCGTGAGCATCGACCACCCTATCCCGCAACGCCCCAGCACCACCCAGTTGCTGACCGCCTTTAATACCGCCTCCGTGCGCTGGCCCGGTGCCCTGCGCGCGGCCCTGGCACTGCTGATTCCCGGCACCTTCGCCCTGCTCACCGGCCACGACTACGCCATCCTGCTGCTGGCCACCGGCGCCTTCGCCGTGATTTTCGGCGAAGGCCATCCCTTTCGCACCCGGCCCCGCGTCATCCTCACCGCTGGCTTAGCCCTGACCACCGTGGCGACCGTGGGCGTGCTGGTCGGCCACCTCATTTTCGTCCCCGGGCACGGGCACTGGTGGCTGCTGCTCGCCGGTCTTTATTCCCTCCTGCTCGCCGCGCTTTGTGGCTTCACCCAGAACGCGCTGCGCCTGCCGCCGCCGGGCGCCTTCTTCCTCGTCTTGGTCGGCGGCGGTTCGGTGATGTTGGCGCGGACGGATACCAGTGTTAGCCAGCTGTTCCTCTGGTCCCTGACCGGCGTGCTGGCCAGCCTGCTTTTGGGCATGGCGCCCGCGCTCATTGATGTGCACGGCCCCGAACGCCGCGCCGTCGCAGCCTTGGAAAAGGCCACCGCCGCGTTTGTCTCCGGTGAAGATGATTCCCTCGCCCGCCACCACCAGGCCCAGACGGCGTTGTCGACGGCCTGGCAAGCGCTTGCCGATGCCGGCATCATCCGCGGCGGCCGCATCATCAATACCGCCGCCGCGGGCTTGGTGGATCGCACCTTGCAGGCCCAAGGGCGCATCGTCGCGCATAACCGCGCGCTGGATCTGGGATCCTCTTCGGACCTGCTCACCGATCACGCTACCGATGTGGATCCGCACCGCACCGCCATCCCGCACACCCACCCCACCGGCCGCTACCGCATCTACCGCGCCGCGGTGCGGGATTCGCATGCCATGGTGACCACGCAAAAGATCGTGGTCTCCGCCGCCATCACAACGGTGGTCAGCCTGTCTTTAGGCTTTGACCGCCCGGACTGGGGCGTGGTCTCCGCCTTCCTCATGCTGCAGTGGGGACCGGACCACGTCGCCGGCACCGTCCGCGGCATCCACCGCATGCTCGGATCCATCGTCGGCGTCATGCTGTTTTCTATCTTCCACTACTTCGGCGTATCCGGGTGGAGCTTGCTCTTAGCCCTCGCCGCCTGCCAATTCTGCGCAGAGATTTTCGTGGCCAAGAACTACGCCATCTGCGTCATCTTCTCCACCCCGCTCGCACTGCTCATGGGCAATTCCGCGCAGCGCCCCCTCTGGCCCACCATCCAGGCGCGCATCAGCGAGGTCCTCATCTCCATCATCGTGGCCACCATCGTGCTGTGGTTCTGGCAGCGCTCCGCGCCCGTCCGCAACCAGCACCGCTTGCAAACCCGCGCCATGGAATCCATGTCCACCCTGCTCGGGTTGCTGTTTATCAATACCCCCGAAGAGGTCCTAGCCAGCCGCCGCGACCTGCAATACGAGTTGTTATCCGAGCGCCGCGCCATCCAATCCCTCGCCGCCGATAACCCCGCCACCGCCCGCGAATTGTGGCAACGGCACATCGCCATCCAGCACGCGGGCTATTTCCTGCTCGATTATTGCTCCACGCACCCGTTCAGGATGGCGAGCAGGGAGGAGCTAGATGGCATCGTCAAGCAGATTCACGCCGCGCATGCCCAACCGCGCTAGCTTGTGGAATGCGCTGCGGTGCTGAACAATTGAAGCCACGACTCCCGCCGAGCTAAGGACACCGTGACTTCTTCCTCCCGCGCCTATAAGCGCTCCCTCGAACCGCACGATAAGGGCAGCGCCGTCGGGCTCTACCCGCACAATATGCACCCCGGGCTGGTGCCCGGCATCAGCGTTGAGGACCAACGCAACCGCTTCGGCCTGGATAAATCGCTATTTTCCATCACCGCCGTCCTCATCGTAGCCTTCATCATTTGGGGCATTACCATGCCCGATAACCTGGCCGCCGCCTCCTCCACCGCCTTTAACTGGGCCATTACCAATACCGGATGGCTGCTGAACATCACCATGCTGCTGGCCACCGTGACCATGGCCTATATCGGGTTCTCCCGCCTCGGCCGCATCAAGCTCGGCACGGATACAGAAAAGCCCGAATTCAGCTACTTTAGCTGGGTAGCGATGATGTTTGGTGCCGGCATCGGCGTCGGGATCTTCTTCTATGGGCCCTCCGAGCCGCTATCGCACTACCTCAGCCCTCCCCCGCACACCGTGGATAACGGCAGCTCCGTCGAGGCATTGCACCAAGCCATGGCCCAATCGCACTTCCACTGGGGCATTTCCCCGTGGGCGGCCTATGCTTTGGTTGGCGCGGCGATTGCCTATTCCTCCTACCGGCGCGGGCGCGTTCCCCTCATCTCTTCCATCTTCCAGCCGCTCTTCGGCTCCCGCGCCACGGATGGTCCGCTGGGCAAGCTTATCGATGTCATGGCGCTTATCGCCACCCTCTTCGGCACCGCCGCTACCCTGGGGCTTTCTGCGATTCAAATCGGCGAAGGTGTCAGCATCATTCGCGGCGCAGGCCCCATGACCAATTCCGCGCTCATCATCGTCATCGCCGTTTTGGGCTGCGCGTTTATCGTCTCCGCAGTCTCTGGCGTCGCGCGCGGCGTGCGCTACCTGTCCAACTTCAATATCACCTTGACCTTGGGGCTAATTGCCTTCGTCTTCTTGGTCGGGCCCACCCTATTGCTGCTAAACCTCATTCCTTCGGGCATCGTGGTCTATATCGATCAATTCCTGCCCATGATGGCCAAGGGGCTGTCGTGGGGCGATGAAACCATTGAATTCCAGTCCTACTGGACGGCGTTCTACTGGGCCTGGTGGATTGCATGGACGCCGTTTGTGGGCATGTTCGTCGCCCGCATCTCCCGCGGCCGCACCATCCGCGAATTCGCCGCCGTCACCATCTTCGCGCCCACCGCCATTTTGGCGCTGGCTTTTACCATCTTTGGTGGCACCGCCATTTCCTTCAATCAGGATGGCGTAGCGGGTTTCGACGGTGAATCCTCCAATGAGCAGGTGCTCTTTTCGATGTTCCAAGATCTCCCCCTCGGCACCATCACCCCGTTTATCCTTTTGGTTATCCTCGCGGTCTTCTTTGTCACCTCGGCTGACTCTGCCTCTGTGGTCATGGGCACCATGTCCTCCAAGGGCGACCCAACCCCCAATAAGCTCATCGTCATCTTTTGGGGCCTGTGCATGATGGGCATCGCCATCGTCATGCTGCTGACCGGTGGCGAAGACGTGCTCACCGGCCTGCAAAACCTCACCATCCTGGCCGCCCTGCCCTTCTGCCTCGTGCTGCTAACTATGATGGTGGCGTTCATCAAGGATCTGCGCTCTGATCCAATGTTTATCCGCCGCACCTATGCCCGTTCGGCGATGGACAATGCGGTCATGCGCGGCATCGCGGAGCATGGCGATGAGTTCGAGTTCTCCGTCCAGCACGCCGAAGACGACCGCGGGGCCGGCCATGACTTCGATTCCGCCGCGGACCGCTACACCGAGTGGTACCAGCGCACGGACGAAGAAGGTCGAAACGTCGACTACGACTTCGAAACCGGCGAATGGTCCGACGGCTACGACCCAGAGGAGGAGAAGTAATGGGTCTTCCCAGCGAGGTTGTCCTCGATGGCTACACCCTCATCGAGCAACACGAGATTGACCACGAATTCTTATTGCGCGGCTCGCCGCTTAGCACCAACACTCCCCTGCTCTTCGCGCTCACCATCGCCGGCATCGCGCTCGTCGCCGCCAGCTTATTCCTGCGCGGGCGCGGGCGGGTCATCGCTGGTGTACCGGGCGCGGTGCTCACGGTGAGCAAGCTGTGGTGGATGCCTTTCGCTTTGGCACGGCACTTCGATGACGGTCAGGTCTTTGGCTATACACTCAAGTACTTCCCGCAATACTGGCCGGTGGCCTCGGTCATTGTCGGCGCCATCGCGCTCATCGGCCTTGCCTCTGCCTTTATCCGACGGCCTTAGCCGCCGAGCACGGCACCTCCAGCGACCTGCCCACTACTCTGGCGCACGCGCAGTTCACAGGGATGAATTACTTCTGCACGCCGGCGGCCTCGCGCATGGCCTTGGTCTGCGCGGAAGGGTGCTCGTTTTCGGTGGCTAGGCGCTCGAAAGCCACGGCGGCGAGCGCTGCCGCCTGCATACCGAGCACGGAGTCGTCGAAACGCATCATCGGCGAGTGGTTCCACTCGCGCTGGTTTTCGGGTGTCGAAGGGTTGGCCGTACCCATCCACATAAACGTGCCCGGCACCTGCGAAAGGACATAGCCGAAGTCCTCGGAGGCCATCATCGGGGCCTCGAAAGGCTGCATGTTTTCCGCGCCAAACATCTGCCCCCACAGCGTAGCGGCGAATTGATTCTCCCGCGGGTTTGTCTTCGTCGTGGGATACAACACCTCGAAATCCACCTGCGCGGTGCACCGGTGCGAGGCGGCCACCGAGCTGGAGACCTCGGTAATCATTTGGCGGACGGCGTCGATCTTTTCGTCGCGAAGCACGCGCACCGTCGCCCCCAGCGCCGCGCGATCCGGAATGGCGTTATACGCACCATTGCCCGCCCATAGGTTGGTCACGGTGATCACGATGGGCTCCAGCGCGTCGAAGCGGCGCGTGAGCGCGGTCTGCAGCGCCATCTGGATTTCCGCCAGCGCCGCGACGGGATCGATGGCATCGTGCGGGCGGGACCCGTGCCCGCCCTTGCCCAGCACCGTAATGGTTAGGTTGGACGAGCTTGCCATCATCGGCCCGGGAACATAGTGGAACGTGCCCCGATCCTGCGGGCCGACGTGCAGGCCGTAGGCGGCGATTGGGCGTCGGCCAGCGGCATCGAGCACGCCCTCCTCGATCATCAGCTGCGCGCCGCCGGGGCCTTCCTCGCCGGGCTGGAACATAAAGGTGACATCGCCATGCAACTCCTCGCGGTGCTCGCACAGCATGCGCGCCGCCCCAATCAGCCCCGCGGTATGCAGGTCGTGGCCACAGGCGTGCATGTATTCATTGATCGACGCAAAGGGGCTGCCGGTCTGCTCATGCACCTCCAGGGCGTCCATGTCCGCGCGCAGCAGCACCGAAACCGGCCGCTCGCCGCGCTTGCCGCCGCGCAGCACCGCCACTACGGAGCTGAGGTCCTGCCCCACATGAATCTCCAGCGGCAGGCCCTCGAGTGCTTCAAGGACCTTTTTCTGGGTGCGCGGCAGGTGCAGCCCGATTTCCGGGTGGCGGTGCAAATCGCGCCGAATGTCCTGCAGGTCCTCCACCATGGATTCGCCCATGTCCTGAAAAATCTCCGTCGCCGGCTGCTTGCCAATGCGCGCCCTTGTCACCGGCAGCGGCGGCAACTCCTGCGCCTGGCGCGGGACGGACTTACGGCCGGGGTGGTTGGGGCGAACAATTTTCGTGGGATCAGTCATGTGGGCTCCTTTACTCGCTGTCGTATTCGACAATACCGCAGGTTATCCACAGGGTGAATGGCGGCGAGGCATCAGGTGTGACGCGTGGGGCGAGTTATCCACAGGCGGGGCGGCGCGGGCTTTCCCGCGGGTGGCCGGTGGATTAACCTCGCAGGCATGACCCGCTTGCAGGACTACGCCCGCCAATTAACCTCGCCGATGGAGCTTCTCGGCGAGGTCTTCGTCCTTGCCGAGGCGGACCTGCGCCGGACTGGCATTTCCCGGCAGGAATCGCGCGAATTGCTGCTGCTTGCCGATACCTACTTCGGCCCCACCTCCTTCACCCGCCGCCAGCGCACGTGCCGGGCGACGAAGCACTGCTTAACCACGCTCAAGTTGATTGAAAAATACGTCTCCCGCACCAACACGAAGAGGGATGCTTGGGCGCTGCGGGCAGAGTTGTGTGGGACTTCGGGGGACATTGACAAGCTGGCGCGCACCCGCCTCAAGGAGATGTATCCTCCCCGCCAGCCCCAGCGCGGGGTGCGCATGACCCGGCGAAAGGGCGGGCCCTCCACGCTGTCGATTACCGGCGATTCCGATTTCATCGCCGACCTGCATTCCACCATTGGGGAGGATTCCCCGCTCGAGGCCGTCGATCGCATCTTCTTCCGCGGTGGCGCCACGCGCCCGGTGGCTAGCACCAATATCGTCATCCACCTCGATGAGATGGACAAGATCTTAAGCGGTGGCGGCGAAGAGGTCACGCTGCAGATGACCAATGGCGCCGAGATTTCCGGGGCCAAGTTGGTGGAGAAAAAGCTTGCCGAGGTCGGCCTTGTCACCCTCATTCACCCCTTCGAGGGCCCAGTCAACCTCTATAGAACCTCGCGGTTCGCCTCCGAAAAGCAGCGGCTGATGGCCGCCGCTGAAAACCCCTCCTGCCCGTGGACGGAGTGCAATTATCCGGCCGATAAATGCCAAGTCCACCATCTCCAGGCGTGGAAGCACGGCGGCGAGACGAATATGGACAACTTGACCATTTCTTGCCCCTATCACAACGGCGTCAATGACGATGACCCGCACGCCCCACCGGTGCGCGGCCGCCTGCATCGCCATCGCGGCCGCATCGAATGGCTTCCGCCCTGGGCCTCGCCGCCCAGCTAAGTGCCGCCTTTACTTGATTCGATTGAGCCGGGCCCGAGAAGTTCTGCGGTTCCTAAGTAAGTGGCTCCTTTTCCTACCGTTGCTCTTCTCATTGCCGCCGATAGCAACCGCTGGTTTAGCGGTTGCCGGTTTGGCATGCCATAAGCCTTCTACCCTGCGGAGCGTATGCTGTGAGACCCGTGCACCGTGGGAACCGTGTGCCATGAGACCCGTGCGCCGTAAGGCTCGCGCGCCATGGGAACCGTATGCCAAGAGACAGGACGCCCTGGGGTCCGGCCGCCGTAGCATCTTTGTGCCGCCGGTGCGCTGTGGTGTGTCCTCAACGCTGGGTGGTGGCTAAGTCACGGCCTTGGCGCGGTGGTAGATGTTCGCGAGCGACCAGTGGTTAGCTGGGTAGGAGGCTTTATGCTTCGAGGAGGCTGCGGCCGAAATAATCGGATTCATCGGCAATGCCGGGAAGCGCGTAGAAGTAGCCGCCGCCGTAGGGGCGGATATAGTCAGCCAGCGGTTCGCCTTCGAGGCGTTTTTGCACCGTAATGAACTGTCGTTCCAGGTCCTGCTGGAAGGAGATGAAGACCAGCCCCACGTCGAGGGTGCCGTTATCGCGCACGCCGTTGTCGTAATTATAAGCGCGGCGCAACATAAGTTGGTCAGCGGTTTCTGGGGTGCGGGGGTTGGCCAGGCGGATGTGGGCATCGGTGGGAATGACATCGCCGGTGGCGTCGTCGAGGTAATCCGGCTCGGCGTGCTCGTCGCCGCCCGATAACGGGCCGCCCGTTGCGCGGTCGCGGCCGAAGATTTGCTCCTGCTCAGCAATGGAAATGCGATCCCAAAACTCGGTGTACATGGCAATAAGCCGCACCGCCATATAGCTGCCGCCCGTGGCCCAGGCAGGCTCATCCGAACCGGCCCACACGAGCGAATCGTAGTCATCGGGGCCAGGATTGACGATGCCATCCTTAAACCCCAGGTGATTGCGCTGCGTACCCGATGGCCGCGGCGAGTTCATATAACCATTTTGCCGCCAGCGCACCGCCACATCGCCGCGCGTATGTCGCAATATATCGCGCAGGGCGTGGAGAACGGTATCGCGTTCATCGGCGCAAATCTGCAAGGCTAAGTCACCGTGGCACATTTCTTCTTGCAGGGTGTCATCGGCAAACGATTCCATCGCGCTCAAGTGCGCGGGCTTGTGGGCGGCAAGGCTGAAGCGGTCATCGAAAAGCGAATCGCCCACCGCGAGGGTGATGGATAAGTGATCGGCCGGCAGCTCTGGGCCCAACTCGCCCGAATCCATCGCCGGATAGGCAATTCCGTCGGGGGCGAGCGTGCCACCTGCGGTTAAGATGCGCGCCCTTTCACTTAGCGTGCGCAGGAGCTTGTCCAAACGGGCTTTTGTCTTCACCTGCACGTCCAGCGCCACTATTTCCGAGTATTTCTGCGGGGGATTGATGATGCCTTGCTGGTGTTCGCCGTGAAAATCCAGCGCGCCCGGCTGATCCAAGGAGTCGGTGGATTCCAACGGAAGCGAGGGGGACTCAGCTTCTGCTCCCGGGGCTGCGCCGACGGCCGCGGAGGCGGCGAGGCCAGATAAAAAGGAGCGGCGGGAAAAGTTAAACGGGCACGGCACTAGTTCATCCTCCGGATAACGGTCATGGTGGCAACCGGGGCGAGCAGCTCATTCGCCTTGGCGACGCCCGCCTGCAAACGCAAGCGGTCCTCCTGCGGCCAGTCCGCAAAAGCGACGCTAGGCGCACCACCGTATTTATCGTCGAATTCCTCAGCAAGGGCGTCCAAGTCCGCGAGCTGGTCGTAGATGGGCTCGGTGTCTAAGCCGCGATCCTCGACCAAAGAGCGCACGGGATCCAACGTCACCCGCGTCGATGTAATAACCCCGCGCAGGGCGGAAGGAAGGGCATGGGCGCCGAAATCGCACTCGCCGCGCAGGTCAAAGCGCTCGAACTCCTCCATCACCTCATGCGCGCGCAGCCCATAATCCGGGGCGGGGATGGCGAAATGGGAGGTATCGAGGGCGTGGGCGGTTTTGTCGGTGGCATCGGCAAGCGCGGTGGCGGGCAGGGTGGCATCGCTGGGCGGGCGGTTGGACCACAGGATGCGCTCGATGTCTTCGTAGCCCTCCAAATCCGGGCCCGGCCACTCCGCGCTGGAATCGTCGAAGGAACGGTAATACTCCAAGTAGTCGAGGTAGGCGGCTCGGGCGGCGGAGCGGGAGGAGGAGGTGGCATCGGCAAGCGCATGCGCACGCTTTTGCAGCTCCGGCACGCGCTTTTTCTGGTTTTCTGCCTGCTTGATGGACACCGCGGCGACCTCGTGATCCGTAATGGGAACCATCTTGGGAGCATCAGCCACGGTAGAGCCCGCCACCGTGAAATCATCCGACTCCACCGCGGAATCGTTGTGAAATACACAGGTCAGGTGGTAGGTTCCATCCTCCAGCTGGGGGTTCCACTCGCGGATGGCGGGGGTACCGATACGCTCGAGGACCTGGTAGGCATTACCCTTGTCATCTGAAACATAGACCGTGAGGGCAAGCCCGGTGGTGTTATTGATCTTCCATTTCGCCTCGCCCTGCACGTCCTCAGGCACCAGGCAGGAATACACATCGCGCACGGCGAGCTCGCGCATGGGTTGCTCGTCGCTGTGCCCGCCGAGCCTCGCCTGGGCAGCCGTTTGCGGGATGGAAAGCCCAACGGCGAGCGCGAATGCAATGGCGAAACGGGAAATCTTCATAACTTAGAACGGCAGGTTCTTCAAATCTAGGCCGGGGTGACCGCTCATGAACCAGCCGATGATGCCGGCGGCGATGCCCAGTGCGGCGAGGATGCCGATGATGCCTGCCTTGGAGGACCCGGAAGCGGCGTGGTTGGTGTCCGGCTGCTGGGCCTTATCCAGCGTGGTCACGGCGGGAACGCCCTGCTCGGTGACCTTGGTGTCATTCATGCCATCGACAACCGGCTTCAGATTGGTGCCAGCGCGTGAGGTGTCATCCACGCGCTCTACGGAGTCATAATCTTCTGCGACAGTGCCATCGGTTTCATTGAGGAAGAGCTTCGGAGCCTTATCTGCAGCCGCAAAGTCGAACATGCCGGTGAGCGCACCTGCGCGGTCATCGAAGGAATCGCCGCCCAAGCGGCCGAGGCCCCAGTTGTCCTGGATGAACTGGGTTACCGAGGTCTGCTCGGTATAGGTGGAATCGATGTGGTTGGTCTTGGCGTAGGGGGATACAACCAGCAGCGGCTGGCGGGTGCCGGGTCCGCACTGGCCGTTCTTATCGCCCTTGATGCCTACCTTTGCGGCAGCGGCGGTGCAGATTTCCTTATCCTGGTGCGGGTCGGCGGAGCCATTGAGGATTTCCGGCGCCTTGTGGTCGTACCAGCCATCGGAATCGTCGTAAGCGATGACGACGGCGGTGGAATCCCACTCCGGGGAGTTTTGCAGCTCGTTGATGTAGTGGGTGATAAACGCCTGCTCATCCAGTGGGTTGGAGTAGCCGGCGTGGCCATCCTGGTAGTTGGCGGCCTTGAGGAAGGACACGGAGGGCAGGTTGCCCTGCTCGATGGCGGTATCGAAGTCCGCGAGGTCGTACTGGTGGTTTGCCTGGTCGGTCTTGCCAATCATGTCATCGCTGGACGGGGCCAGGTGGTGCGGGTTGGCGGTAGAGGCGTAGTACTGGAACGGCTCGTGGTGCGGGTTGTAATCCGTCTGGTTCTGACCGGTCAGCGTGGTGTGCGAAGAACCGCAGCGGGCGCGAGAGTCCTTCGTCGCCTCATCGGTGGGGCGGAATCCGCCTTGGAACCAGCCCCAGGTGACGTCCTTATCGTTGAGCTGGTCACCGATGTTCTTGGAGTGCATCGCGGTGACCTGGTTGGTACCGGCGGAGGACTTATTGGAGCAGTCATCGAAAAGCGGGTCCGGGTCGCCCACCACGGTGGCAGTGCTGCCGTCCTCGGATACGCCGGCCAGGGCGTGGTTCTTGCCATCTTCGATTTTCTGCTGGTCACCCGTGGCTGGGTCGTGCATGGTGGCATCCGCGACGGTGCCGGAAATCAGGTTCAGCGCTCCCGGGGTGGAGGGGCCGAAGATGGTGGAAAAGCTGTTGTCATTCAGCGCGAAGTTCTGCGCGTAGTTCCACATGCCGGTCACGGTATTGCCGTCGTAGTATCCCATGGTCATGCCGGGGGTGGCGTACGAGCCTTCGCCATACTTATCGATGTCCGTGGACACCGTCTCCGGGAACTTGTCCATCTTGCCGCCGTTGTAGGCTTCCTGCTCATCGGCGTAATGGTGGTTCTGGTCCGTGGTCACGGCGTGTTCGGGAGCGATGCGGAAGGGCTTGATGGAGTTGGGGTTCTTCTCCCCCAGCAGGTCAGTATTTTCGAGGTTTTCTGCCCGAGGGGTGTCGTCCTTGGCGGTGAATTTGGGGGCGGGCTTCTCGCTGCCCTGGAGTTTCTCGTCGTCGTTATTTGCGGCGTGGGGGTAGGTGCCGAAGTAGTGGTCGAAGGAAATGTTTTCGGAGTAAATGACCACGACGTGATCGATGGGGGTCTTGGTTTCGGCCTGTGCGATACCGGGGGCCAAGAAAGTTGTGGCAGCGGCTGCGGCGCACACTGCCACAGCGCGAGAGCGAAGCTTCATCTTATTTTCCGCCTTAAGTTAAACGAGTGAAACAAAGAGGGAGAAAGTGGCTGTGGCTCGCCGAAGAGTCATCGGTCGCTTTCGAATCGAAATTAAACGCCGCGAAACCATAAACCGCAAACACTCAAAATGGGCATTCCCAGTCTCAGGAATGCCCTATAGGTGCAGCTCAGCCTCGCTTTTAGGCGGCGGCCACCGCGGAGATTGTTAACTGAAAGTTAAGGTACTATTACGCTGCGCTTTCCAGTGCCTAGTCGTCCCCGTCGGTCGACAGTGCCGCCACAAAGGCCTCCTGCGGCACCGACACGGAGCCCAAGGTCTTCATGCGCTTTTTACCCGCCTTCTGCTTTTCCAGCAGCTTGCGCTTACGCGAAATATCGCCGCCGTAGCACTTGGCCAGCACGTCCTTGCGCATGGCGCGGATGTTTTCGCGGGCGATGACCTTGGTGCCAATAGCCGCCTGGACGGGGACCTCGAATTGCTGGCGCGGGATGAGCTCTTTGAGCTTCTTGGTCATCTTATTGCCGTACCACTGGGCGGAATCGCGGTGGATGATGGCGGAGAAGGCATCCACCGGGTCGCCGTTGAGGAGGATATCCACCTTAACGAGGTCCGATTGCTGCTCACCGGCCTCCTCATAGTTGAGCGAGGCGTAGCCCTTGGTGCGGGATTTCAACATGTCGAAGAAATCAAAGATGATTTCGCCCAAGGGCATGGTGTAGCGCAGCTCCACGCGGTCTTCGGACAGGTAATCCATCCCGCCCATCTGGCCACGCTTGGATTGGCATAGCTCCATCGTCGGGCCGACGAACTGCTCGGGCACGATGACGGTCATGGAAACAATGGGCTCGTAGACCTCATTGAGCTTGCCTTCCGGCCAATCTGAAGGGTTGTGAACCCAGCTTTCCTCGCCGTCTTCTGCCACCACGCGGTAGGTCACGGACGGGGCGGTAGAAATCAGGTCGAGTCCGAACTCGCGCTCCAGGCGGTCGCGGGTGATTTCCATGTGCAGCAGGCCCAAGAAACCGCAGCGGAAGCCAAAGCCTAGGGCGACGGAGGTCTCGGGTTCGAATGTCAAGGAGGCATCGTTAAGCTGCAGCTTTTCCAGCGCATCGCGCAGGTCGGGGAAATCGGCCTGGGAGATGGGGAAAAGCCCGGAATAGACCATCGGGTCAGGGTCCTTGTAGCCCTTCAGCGGGGTCTCGGCGCCGCCGTGGGACCAGGTAACGGTATCGCCCACCTTGGTCTCGCGCACGTCCTTCACGCCGGTAATCAGGTAGCCCACCTCGCCAGGGCCCAATCCCTCACACTTTTGCATCGTGGGCGAGACGATGCCGATTTCCAGCAGCTCGTGGTTGGCGTTGGTGGACATCATCGTCACCTTCTGGCGCGGGGTGAGCTTGCCGTCCACCATGCGGATATAGGTCACCACGCCGCGGTAGGTGTCATAGACGGAGTCAAAAATCATCGCGCGCGCGGGGGCATCGGGAGTGTGCTCCGAGGAGGGCGGCGGCACCAACTCGCAGACCTTATCGAGCAGCTCGACCACGCCCTCGCCGGTCTTGCCCGATACCTTCAGCACTTCCTCGGGCTCGCAGCCGATGATATTGGCGATTTCCAGCGCGTACTTTTCCGGATCCGCCGCAGGCAGGTCGATCTTATTGAGCACTGGGATGATTTCCAGGTCATTTTCCATCGCCAGGTACAGGTTGGCGAGGGTTTGGGCTTCGATGCCCTGGGCGGCATCGACAAGCAGAATGGCGCCTTCACACGCCTCGAGCGCACGGGAGACTTCGTACGTAAAGTCCACGTGGCCGGGCGTGTCGATCATCTGCATGACGATCTGCTCGCCTGCCGATGCCCCAGATTGCGGCACCCACGGCAGGCGCACGTTCTGCGCCTTAATAGTAATGCCGCGTTCGCGCTCGATATCCATGTTATCGAGGAACTGGTCACGCATATCGCGCTCCGCAACCACCTTAGATAGCTGCAGGATGCGGTCTGCCAGCGTCGACTTTCCGTGGTCGATGTGAGCAATAATGCAGAAATTACGGATCCGGGAGGGATCCGTAAACGTCGTGGCCGCAAAGTTTTCAGACATACGTCTACAATAGTCGACATGAATTCCGGCATGCTCACCCGTCTGCGCGAGGCGCTCGGAATCAGCGAGCGCGAGCCCGTGGACTCCGGCCTCAACCGCATCAACTCCCAGTTAGGGCTGGATAGGTCCACCCACAACCACGAGCCGCGCAAGGCCGCCTCCATCCAGGTCGAGGCCACCGCGGCGCACCCCCGCTCCATCTTCTTCTCCCCCGATATGGATGGCCAGGCCGATTCCGGCGAGGTGGTATGGGTGTGGACGCCATCGGAAGGCAAGCAGTCGCCTCCCCGCGAGCGCGCCATCTTGGTGATCGGGCGCACCCGCACCACCGTGACGGGCCTGCTCATTTCCGCCAACCCGGAGCATGCGCTTGACGATGCCTGGCTCGAAATCGGCAGCGGCGAATGGGACGCCTCCGGGCGCAATTGTTGGGTGCGCTTGGACCGTTTATTGGAGGTTTCCGAGGAGCAGGTGCGCCGCCAGGGCATCCTTTTTCCAGAACGCAGGTTCGAACGGATTGCGAACCGCTTGCGCTCGCGCTATCACTGGGCGTAGCTCAGCGGCGTGGCGGCGGCAGACTTGGCTGATGCGCGGTTGCGCTGCTACTATGTGCAAGTTACTTACTTTCCGGGCGCGTTGGTCGGGGCGGGCAGGACCTTGGGTTCGCTCTTCGAATACCAACGCCGAGCGCTTCTCCACGCTTAGTGGGGATCACGGGACACGTCCGGCGGGTTTGTTTCTGAATCAATCATCTTCGATTATCAAGAGGTATTTTCATGGCTAATATCAAGTCCAAGCAGAAGCGCGTTCTGACCAACGAGAAGTCTCGTCAGCGCAACAAGAGCGTACGTTCCGCGGTTCGCACCGAGATCCGCAAGTTCCACGCAGCCGTAGAGACTGGTGACAAGGCTGCAGCTGAAAAGCAGCTGCGCGTCGCTTCCCGTGCGCTGGATAAGTCCGTTTCCAAGGGCGTCTTCCACCGCAACGCTGCTGCCAACAAGAAGTCCGGTTTGGCCACCGCCTTCAACAAGATGGACTAGTAACTAGCCTTCTTGTCTCCCCCGAGCAAAGCGCTGCCTGTGTGCAGCGGCTTGTTCGGGGGATTTTTATTGCGCCGAGGTGGACCTAGGCTAGGTCATCATCGAAGTAGGCCTCGAAGATCTTGCCTGCATCCGCATAGGCCACCGACAAAGATGTACGGCCATGGGTTTCGACGAAAGTCTGGATGGCGGTTTGAAACTGCGTGTGGATGATATTGACCGTCGGAATGAGCCTCAGATCCGAGGCCTTCCACCCTTCGCGCGCTTGCAATGCCCGGCGGATGTGCATCATGACGCGTTCGTTTCGGCGCCAATACATGGACAATAACTTCCCGTCTTGGGAAAGCGCCTGGGCGGTTAATTGGGAAATCTCCGGGAAATGATCGTTACCCACGGCGTGATCAAATTCCGCATTCGCCATGATGGCAGAATCCTCCCGCAGGCTACCCGTGGGCAGGCCTGCGGCGAAGTTCTGCAATTGCTGGTCGAACTTTTCCGAAACCTCTGGGCCCAGAACCGCCGATTCCTTATCCTTGACGTAGTTAAAAAGGGTGCGCCGCGATATCCCTACGTCTTGTGCAAGCTCTTCCATGGTGAACCCGTCATATCCGTGGTCAATGACGAGCCGCAGTGCTGCGACGCGGATTTCTGAAATGCGCGGCATACTCTCTCCCCTCTTCCTCACGATATTCAACCCGTGGAAACCCAACTATTCAACCCCATAAATATGGTATTTTTCTTCACCTTATAGTCTTTCTGCCCACCACGAAAAACCGACCCTTGGTAGGCTTGCCTAACCGTCTTAAATCACCGAAGTTACAGCATGTCAATACGACGTTCCCAGCCCACGACGGCAAAGCAGGCGCCTACTCAAACGCTAAGACAGCTACTGAAGCAGGCGCTTGATCGCCGGGACATTTTACGCTGTAGCAACCAGTTTATGGGCTTATACGTTCGAAAGGGTGATGGTGTTCGTGTCTGCGGGGGCGGCTAAGATAAGTCACCAATGAACAACGTCAAGCCTCTGGTGAAATGGGCCGGCGGAAAACGCCAGCTCTTGCCGCATATTCACGCCGCCCTGCCCGCTGGGACGCCGCGGCGTTATTATGAACCCTTCATCGGCGGCGGAGCGGTTTTATTTTCGCTCACCCCGGCCTCAGCGCGGGTCAATGACCTCAACTCGGAGCTGATTAATTTATATGAGGTAGTGCGCGAAGGTGTCGACGAGCTCATCGGCTTGGTATCGACGTATCCGAACGACGCGGACTTTTTCTACCAGCTGCGCGCGGTGGACCGGGATGCGGAACGATTCGCGGCGCTTTCTGCCACCGAGCGCGCCGCGCGGACGCTGTATCTGAATAAGACCTGCTATAACGGCCTGTACCGGGTAAATTCCGCGGGGCAATTCAATGCGCCTTTTGGACGCTATAAAAACCCCACTATCTGTGATGCGGATACGCTGCGCGGGGTCCACCGGTATTTTCGGGACAATGACGTTACCTTCACGCAGGGCGATTTCGCTGCGGCGGTGGCAGGTGCTGGTGAGGGAGACTTTGTCTATTTCGATCCGCCCTATGACCCGGTCAACGTCACCAGTTCCTTTACCGGTTATCAAAAGGGCGGTTTTGACCGCGCGGAACAAGAGCGATTGAAGGCGGTGTGCGATGACCTCGATGCCCGCGGGGTGAAGTTCCTCCTCTCTAATTCCGCCACGGAGTTCATCCGCGACCTCTACGCGGATTTTTCCATCGACACCGTTGCGGCCACCCGCGCCATCAACTCCGTGGGATCGCGCCGCGGCAAGGTAGATGAAGTGCTCGTGCGTAACTGGGAGGTGGGCCATGAGTAAAGTACCGAGCGCCCAAGAACAGCGGGAGCTTCGCACGCTGTTCGGTGTCCCAGAGGGCGAAAAGCTTGGCCTCGATGATTGGGGCTGGCTGCGCATCGTGGCCTCGGGGTGTGGCGAGCAGCTAGAAGAAAAAGGATACTTCTACCTCACGGCCAAAGAGCTAAAGGAGCTCTCCGGCCGGGAGCCGCGGCTGATGGCCAAACACGACTTTTCCACCTCTCGGCCGTGGATTTTCAAGGAATTGGGGCTTGGGATTCTCCCGGTTAGCCGCAGCGAATACTTTGTCGGGCCATTGGACCTGTATGAACAGTTCCCGGAGCCCACCCACGCCGGGGCGGGTTCCGTGCGCACGCTGGACATGCCCGCGGGCCTTGACACCCTCGATATCGAAAGCGTGAACTCGGAATCGATGGCGTTGAATGTGGCATCGGCAAGCGGCATGCTTGAGCACTTCTTGGGATGCGAACCATTGCAGGCCACCGTCGCTGGGCGCATGTCGTCGCTGGAGATGACCATTCCGGTGCCGGATCTTGGGCTGAAAGTCAAGGTCGACCGCGCGCAGATGGAAATCGACGGCGGCTTCGAATCCCTCGAGCATTTGGTGCTGGTGGAGGCGAAAAATCACATCTCCGAAGACTTCAATATCCGGCAATTGTATTTTCCGTACCGGCGTTTCCAGCAATGGCTATCCAAGGCCGTGGTGCCGGTCTTTTTGGTCTACTCGAATGGGATTTTCCACCTGTATCGGTACGACTTCAGCGATCCCGCGGATTTTCGCAGCATCGCGCTGGTAGACCACGCTCGCTACGCCCTGAGCGCTTCGCACCTCAACGTGGAGGATGCGCTGGGCATCATTGGCTCCGTCGAGGCCGAGCCGGAGCCGGCGGGGATTCCCTTCCCACAGGCCAATAGCTTCGAGCGCGTGGTCAACCTGGTGGAGCTCATCGCGCAGCAGCCGATGAGCAAGGAGGACATCGCCGAGCAGTACGATTTCCATCTGCGCCAGGCGGACTATTACGCCAATGCGGCCTGCTACCTCGGGCTGCTGGCGCTTGCCGATGGTCACTATCAGCTCACCCCTCGCGGCGAAAAGGCCATCGCACAGCCGCGGCGCGATGGGCGCAACGCTGCCCTGCTGCGCGCGTTGGCGGCGCGGCAGGTATTCCGGCAGGCGCTAGAGGTGAGCCTGCGGCGTGGGAAGGTGGCCGAGGCGCACGAGATAGCGGCGGCGATAGAAGGACTCGGCTTGGGCGCTGGCACGGCGAGGCGGCGGGCCTCGACGGTGGCGCGGTGGATCCAGTGGGCGCTGGATGTGGTGGCAGAGGGCGAACCTGAAACCCTGCCCGGGCTTTAAGCCACGAGCTGCTGTACACCAGCGACCACGAGCGCGAGGCCGGCGATGATGAAGAACAGGCCCGATCCGATATCGATCCACGGGCCCGCGGCGATGAGCTTGCGGCGCACCGCATTCGTGGAAATCACCGTGGCCACCACGAGGAAGAAGGCGAAGGCCGATAGCGCCAGCGCCAGGGTTAAGGCGATGGCCAGCCACAACGGCGGGGATGCCGGCAGCTGCGGGGCGATCATGGCGGCGAGGAACAATACGATCTTCGGGTTGGACAGGTTCGTTGCCAGCCCCATCTTGAAGGAATGGCGCAGCCGGCCCAGCTTGGCCTCGGCGTCCTCCAGATCAACGGGCGGGTTGGTGCGCTGTTCGAGGCCGCTGCGCAGCGCCCGCCATCCCATGAAAACGAGGAAACTGCCGCCGATTGCCTGGACCGCGCCTAAGATTCCGGGGAAAGCGGTCAGGAGGGCGGCCGCACCAAAGACCGTGGCGCCGCACCAGAACAACACGCCGATTTGAATGCCCGCGGCCGCGGCGATGGCATGGCGGCGCGACTTGGTGGCGTAGCGGGTGACCAGGATGATATCCGGGCCTGGCGAGGCCACACCCACCAGGTTCATCAGGAGGATGGTGAAAAATGAAGTCCAGCTCACTGCGCGGACTCGCCTTCCAGGCGGCCGAGCAGATCCTCGCGGCCAAACATGCGGGCCGAATCGATGGCGGTTGGTTGGCCGGCGGTAGCGGAGGCGCCGGCGTTTAGGAGGGCATCGACAACCGCGTCTTCTTTTTTGAAGATCGCACCTGCCAGGGGTGACTGGCCGCGATCATTGAGCAAGTTCACGTCGGCGCCGGCCTTCGCTAGCGCGGTGACGAGTTCCGCGTGGCCGTGGTAGGCGGCAAGCATGAGAAAAGACTGGCCTTCTTGGTTGACCAGATTGATATTGACGCCCTGGTCAATATAGTTCAGGAGATCCGGGTTTCCTTCCCGCGCCATGTCAAAGAGCCGGCCGGCGAATTCTTGCACTTGTTCCTCAGACATGGACTCTAGCTTAACGTGCCAATTCCGCGATTCGTTTTACGGCCGCCTCAACGGCGAATTCGGGCTCGCCACCTTGGCCTTTAACGGCGGCATCCAGTTCAGAGACGAGGATGACGGCGGCGGTGATGTCATCGGCAGTCCAGCGCCTGGCTACCGGTTGGGTCATTTTTACAACGTACGGGGCAAGCCCGGTTTGGCTGGCAAGTGTGTACTGGTCCCCGCGGGCGGAATACAGGCGCGCGATGGCACCCACCTTATTGGCCAAGGCCGCGGCGATGGCCACGGGGCTGGCGCCGAGTTGGAGGGCGCGCCGGCAGGTAGAGACGGCGGCCTCAACGCGGCCGGCGACGGCGGCATCGGCAATGTCCCAATTGGCTACCTCGGCCACGCCGACGTAATAATTACGCACCGCTTCCTGCGTCACGTTTCCACCAGTATCGGCCACGAGCTGGGAGATGGCGGAGGCAAGCTCGCGGAGGTCGGAGCCGACGCCGTCGAGTACCGCGTGCACGACATCCGGGGTGGGGCGAACGCCGTGGGAGGCGAACTCGCGGGTGGCCCACTGGCCCAGCTCATTGGGGTAGAGCGAAAAGACTTCGTGCACCTCCGCAATCTTGCGCAGCTTCGCCACCAGCTCGGGCGCCTTCTTCTTTTTCTTCAGTGTCTTCGCGGCCACGGAATAAACCACCACCATGGTCATGCCCGGCGCGGGATTAACGCAGGCGCGCAGGATGATATCGACTACCTCTTTCCCGGCGCGTTCGCAGTCCGTGATGACGATGACGCGGTTATCGCCAAACAGCGACGGGCTGGTGGCCTCCAGGATTTCGCCCTCGGAAACCTCGGAGGCCTTGAGCGTCATCAATTCGGGGCGAGTGGCCTCGCCTTCGGCCGCTGCCTTGTGGATGGTGTGGCGGGCGCGTTCGGTGAGGAATTCATCGTCGCCGAGAATGAGGTGTACGGGAGGCATGCCCATCATTTTAGCGCTAGGCGGCAAACGCACCCAGACAAACGATGCCCGCGATAACCCCTGCCAAGGTCAGCCATGGCCGGTGATACAGCAGCCCGGCGATGACCCATCCGTACGCAAGGAGCGTAAACAGCGGGTGGGCGGTGATGGTGACCACGGGCAAGCTAGCCACGCCGTGGGCGATGGTATTGATCCACCACGCTGCGGGTTCGATGAGTTTCAATAATCCCGCGGCGACGATGCTTAAGGGGCCTAGCTGCGCGGCGATGGCCGCGAGCAACCCCACCACAGTAATGGGGGCGGTGGCGGGTGCTACCAAGACATTGGCGAGGACCGAGACGACGGATACCTCGCCGGACATGAGGGCGATAAGCGGCAGGGTGAGGATATCGGCGGCAATCGCCACGGCGACAGCGCGCAGGAAGATGGCGGGCCAGCCGGTGACCGCGAGCTGCGAATAGATAAGCGGGCTCAGCATGACGATGCCGAAGGTCGCCGCACACGATAATGCAAAACCAAAGTGCACCGCGAGGTCCGAATCCACGAAAAGCAGGGTGAGGATGCCGAGGCTGAGCGCGTGGATGGGTTCCATAGTGGACGAGTGCAGCACCGCGAGCAGGCCTACTACCCCGGCGACGGCCGCGCGCTGCACCGACGGTTCAAGGCCCACCAAGACGACATAGATGGCTAGCGCGGCCAAGGACACCGCCACTCTGGTGCGTGGACCGGCGGCGCACGCGGCGCAGACGATGGCGGCAAAGGAACAGACGATGGCCACATTGGCACCGGATACAGCGCTGAGGTGCGATAGCCCGGTATCGATGTAGAGTTCGCGGTCCGCGGGGCTTTGCAGGGAGGTATCGCCAAGCACCATGCCTGGGATAAGCCCCTGGCTGCTCGGGCCTACTGTCTCTAGTACGACCGCGCGGAAGTTATCGGCCACCCGTGCGGCCCAGCCGGCCAGGCCCGAAGGTGGCGCAGAGATGCTCAGGTGGGAGGCGTTTGCTATCACGGTCCCGACTCCGGGTTGGTCGGACTCGGAAAGCTGTACCGCTACCGTGACCTGCGTTCCGGCGGGTGCGCTCAGTGGTTCGGGGCTAAAGACCGGAAGCTGCGCGGGATAGCCCGGGACATCGAGCCGGATGAGCCAGCCGCCGGTGCTCGTTTGGGTCGGCGCGGTGACCACCCGGCCGGTGATCTCGCGGCCGAACTCGAAGGCGGCCGCTCGCGCCTGCCGCACGGCGGCTACGAAGGCGGCGGCGCTGGCGAGTACGCCGCAAAAAATGGCTTGGCCCCAGTGCCGGGCGAGCAGGCATATCCCTACGACACTGCCGATGCACGCCACGGCCCACCCCTGCCCGAAAACCAGCACCGCGATGACCGCCACCCACGCGGTCAGGGCGCCGGGAAGCAGACGGAGTTCTTTCATCTCGGCGTGGCCTCTTACGTCTACAGCTGCACGTTATCTTTGAGCTTGGCAAACTTGGCAGGGCCAATCCCACTGACCTCGAGGAGTTCCTCGACGTCCTTAAAACCCCCGCGCTCTTCGCGGAAGGAGACGATGGCTTCCGCGGTGACCTCCCCTACCCCGTTGAGATCCATGAGTTCGGCGGCGGTCGCGGAATTGAGGCTGACTTTATCGCCGCCGGCGGGTGCGGCGGTGGGGGCATCGGCAAGCGCGGGGTCGGGCGGAGCACCTTGGGGCAGGATGCGGAGCTGCTGGCCATCGGCAAGCCGCTGCGCTTGGTTGAGCGTCATGGTCTCCGCCTCCGGCAAGGGCGTGGCGGCCGCGAGGGCATCGGCGACGCGGGCACCAGGCTCGAGGGTCTTCAGGCCGGGCGCTGCAACTTCGCCGACGACGGATACGACGATTTCGCTCGCCTCCGCGCTAGGCTCGGCGGTGGTACTGCCCATCGCCGCGGGTTCGGGCATGCCGGACTCATCCGAATTGCGGGTACTAAGGCCCAGCCAGATAATGACGCCCACCACCACAATGATGGCTACCGCGCAGGCCTGCCAGCGGCTGATGCGCACGCGCGGGCGCGGGTAATCGACGTGGAGGAGTTCTTCCTCGCCGGTGGGTTGGGTAAATTCGCGGAGTCGTTCGCTGATTTTGGGTGCCGCCATAGCCCACAGGCTAGGAAGCCGCCGCGTGCGGTGCGAGAACGTGGGCGGAGGCGCTGTGGATAAGTCGTTGTAGGAAGCAACCAAACGGGTCCTGGCGGGGTGGTTATCCACAATCGGGGGCGCACAGGCCGTCGGGCTTCGCCCGTGCGTGCGAGGGCCTAGGAGCTAAATACCGCAGATACCCCAATGGCGGAGGGTCCAGCGTGCACGGCGAGCACCTCGGTTAGGGGCGTGGTGATAAAGGACGTGCCTTCTGGTAGGGCATCGCGCAAGAGGCCCTGCAGCTTGTCCGCCGCTTCGCCGGCCTGGTTATGCTGAATGGCGATGAAGGCGGGCTCCCCGGCGGCGCGGGCGGCGATGATCTCTACCACCTTGGTAAAGGCCTTGGTCTGCGTGCGGGTTTTTCCCACCAACTCCAGCTTGCCATCTACGATGGACATAATCGGCTTGGTGGCTAAAAGCGCGGTGGACAACATGGCGGTGGCCGCGGACATGCGGCCCGAGCGGCGCATATCCTCCGTGGAATGCAGGTACACCCAGGTAGCCGCGCGTTCGATGCTGTCTAGCGCCGCCGCGTGGCATTCTTCCAGCGCCGCGCCCTGTGCCGCCTTGGTAGCAGCCGCCATCGCCGCCGCGCCCATGACCATGCCGGCCGAGCCGGAATCGATAACGCGCACCGTATCGGGAAAAACCCCAGCTGCGGCCACCGCCGCCGACCACGTGGACGAAAGCTCCTTGGACAGGTGGATGGCGATCACGCCATCATCCTGCGCCTTTTCCATTTCCCGGCCGTAGGCGGCGGCCAATTCGAGGGAAGACAGGCCCGAGGTGGTGCGCAGCTTTCCGCCCTTATCCTCGCTATCCATCACGTGTAGGTCAATGACGGTGATATCGAGTTCTTCAGCGATCTCTGGGGGCAGGCTGGCCGCGGAGTCAGTAATGACGCGAACGGTCACTAGGTATCTGCCCCTCCATCACCGGTGACCTCGCCACCCATATTCCAGCCGTCGAAGTACCATTGTGCGCTCGCCACCGTCTCCGGCGTAAATTCCAGGGAGGTCACGGGGGTTTCTGGATTGAAATCCGGGCGGGCGGTCAGCTGCGACCAGTGGGTATTTTTCAGACCGGATAAAATTCCGTACTGGCCGTGATCCAAGCCCAACAGGTGGCACGTGAGCGCGGAGATTGCGCCACCGTGGGCGACGATGAGTACGGCGCCGTCATCCCAACCGGAAAATTCCTGCATGAGCTCGTCAATGACCGGGCGGGCGCGCCGTGCCACGTCCACGCGGGACTCGCCCTCTGGCGGGGCCCAGGTGGGATCGTGGCGCCAGATGGCGCGGGCGCCGGGGAATTCCGCATCCACTTCGGCAGAGCTCTTTCCCTGCCACTGCCCTAGATTGGTCTCGCGCAGGCGAGGGTCCGTAGAAAAGTCCAAGCCGAGTGATTCTGCCACTACCCGCGCGGTTTCCCGAGCGCGCTGCAAATCGGAGGCGACGATTTTTACCACGCCCTGATCCCGGAGCAGGCGCGCAGCGGCGCGGGCCTGTTCGTAGCCGACATCGGAAAGCTCAGTATCCAAGTGGCCCTGCATGCGGCCGGAGGCATTGTAGGTGGTTTGTCCGTGGCGGATCAGAATCAGGCGGCGGCTCATGGTGGGGTTAAAGCTCCTCGTCCTCGCCAGGGGCCTTTTGCGCCAATGGCAGCTCATCAATGGAATCCACGGTGCGCGGATTGATGCCGTTGGTCCAATCGCCGGGGCGCTCGGGTGGCTCAATGCCCTCAATGTCCACCAAAGGGCAATCGTGGTAGAGGCGGTCGAGCCCATAGTGCTCCCGCTGGTCCGTGCGCTGCACGTGGATGACGATATTGCCATAATCCAACAGCACCCAGCGGTTTTCGCGGTTGCCCTCGCGGCGCTGCGGCTCGAAGCCCTGAGCCGTCATCTGGTCCTCCACCTCATCCACGATGGAGCCGACCTGGCGCTCATTATCGGCAGAAGCCAGCACAAAAACCTCGGTGATGGCGAGGACATCGGAGACATCGATTGCAGCGATATTGCTTGCCAGCTTGTCCTGTGCGGCATGCGCCGCGGTTGCCGCCATGCGGCGGGCGAGATCAGAAATAGACAATGTATAAAAATTCCCTTTTCGCGTCTGGTGAGGAAGTGTCTTTTAGCTGTCTATTCTTGCACGTTCGGCGCGATTGTGCCCAAACTTGAACTATAAAGGTTTATCCGGCTGCGCCGAGTAGAGGTTATTTTTGGTGATGTATTGCACCACCCCATCCGGAACCAGGTACCACACCGGGCGGTTTTGGGCGGCCCGCTCGCGGCAATCCGTGGAAGAAATGGCCATGGCCGGGATATCGATAAGGTTGATATCCTCCCGCGAACCGGCGGGCAGCATGTCCGTACTCAGCTCGTAGCCCGGGCGCGTGACGCCCACGAAGTGCGCCATTTCCAGCATCTCTTCCCAGTTATGCCAGCTCATAATGGATTGCAGGGAATCCGCACCGGTGATGAAGTAAAACTCGGCGTCCGGAAAAAGCTCGCGCAGATCCCGCAGGGTATCGATGGTATAGGTAGGGCCCTTGCGGTCGATGTCCACGCGGGAGACGGTAAAGCGCGGGTTGGAGGCAGTTGCCACCATCGTCATCAAATACCGGTGCTCCGCGGCGGTGACCTCGCGGGAGGCCTTCTGCCACGGTTTGCCGGTGGGCACAAAGACTACGGTATCGAGGGCAAAGCGGTGCGCCGCCTCGCTGGCGGCGACCAAGTGGCCATTGTGGATTGGATCAAAGGTGCCGCCCATGATCCCAATGCGCTGGGAATTAGTCATGGCTGGAGAGTATAGCCGCTACCCTGCTGGGGAGTTAAGCCAGCCAGCCACGGTATCGGCCACGCGGGCATTGTCCTGTTCCACTGCCGCATCGCCTTCGCTATCGCGGAAATATGAGGCGTGGTGGGCGGCCTTGGTGGCCAGGGTGTCTTTGGCATTGCGCAGGTTGAGGTCGCAGACGAAGTCGCCGGCAAGGCAGTAATCGATCCGGCGATCGGCCTGCAGTGCGGCGCTGTGAGGAATGAGATATCGCGGAATCGGCCCGGCCATGCCGCCGGGACGCCGCAAGGGATTGCCCAGGTAGATCGCCCCGGCGAGCTTGTCCTGGGACGCGAGGTAGCGCTCCGCGCTGGTGGCGATAATGGCTCCTTGCGAATACCCAGCGGTGATATAGCGCGGGCTGCAGCCGGTTTCCTCTTCGTACTTCTCCACCACGCGCGGCGCGTTGTTCATACCGCTGCGCAGGCTCTGCACAAAGCCAACGGTGACCTGATAGACCAGCTCATGCAAGGGATGTTCCAGCAGCACCCCGCCCAAGCGGCGCATCAGCTGCAGCGGGCCCAGGTTTTCGCCCTCTTGGGCCAACGGTGGAAGGTTCATAGAGGCCGGATATGCATCCGCATCCAACGCCAGCACGTAGGCATTATCCATGGTTCCGGGGTGGCGTTGTTCTACCAGGTGGAAGAGCGCTGCGAGGTTGGGACCTTCATAGCCATTGGATTCCGCGCCCTGGTCCGAATAGCGCTGCGGGCCGAAGTACTCCCCGTGTTCCTCATTTTGGTCCGAGCCGCGCGCGGCAAGGAATACATAGTCGGGGCAGGTCTCGGCCGGCGGATGAGTCTCCCCCGCTGCCGCGACAGGTGTGAGCACAGACATGCCAAGCGCCGCCGTGGCGGAGATAGCTACAAAGCCAGCGGCGGCGCGAGAGAGAGAGGAAAAAGGCGCACGTTCTTATGGGCGTACGTGACCGGTGCCTTGGAGGACCCACTTGGAGGAGGTCAGCTCCGGCAGGGCCATTGGGCCACGAGCGTGCAGCTTCTGGGTGGAAATACCGATTTCTGCACCCATGCCGTAGACCTCGCCATCGGTGAAGGCAGTGGAGGCATTCAGCATGACGGCTGCGGCATCAACCTCGTTGCCGAACTTGACCAAGACGTCCGCATCCTGGGCGGCGATGCCCTCGGTATGGCCGGTGGTAAATTCCGCGATGTGGGCGATGGCAGCGTCAACGCCGTCGACCACCTTCGCACAGATATCCATGGACAGCGACTCTTCGCGCCAGTCCTCCTCGGTAGCCTGAACAACGTCCGTGGCGCCGAAGCCCTCGAGCTCGTCTACATCACCGTGGACGGTGACGTCTGCGTCCTGGAGGGCGCGGACGATACGCAGCTTGGTGGCATCATCAAGCGCGGCATCAATAAGCACGCACTCGGTGGAGTTGCAGACAGAGGTGCGGCGGGTCTTGCCGTTGATGACCATGTCGATGGCCTTGTCCATATCGGCCGAAGCATCGATGTAGAAGTGGCAGTTGCCGGTACCGGTCTCGATGGCCGGAACGGTAGCGCCGGTAACTACAGCCTCGATGAGCTTGGCACCGCCACGGGGAATGACTAGGTCCACCAAGCCGCGGGCGGTAATCAAGTCCTGGACGGAATCGTGGGTCTCACAGGGCAGGAGCTGGACTACCTCGCGCGGCAGATCAAACTCTGCAAGGGTGTCCTGCAGGAGCTCCACCAGCTTGGTATTGGAGTTGCGCGCGGACTTGGAACCGCGCAGCAGCGGCACGTTGCCGGATTTCAAAGCGAGGCCGAAGGCATCCACGGTGACATTCGGGCGGGCCTCGTAGACCATGCCCATCACACCGAGCGGGACGCGCACCTGCTTCATCTGGATGCCGTTATCCATGGTGCGGCCCTGCAGGATCTCGCCTACCGGGTCTTGCAGGCCAGCGACTTGGCGCAGGCCATCGGCAATGCCCTCGACGCGGGCAGCGTCCAAGGTCAGGCGGTCAATCAGGGAATCGGACATGCCGCGTTCGCGGCCTGCCTCAATGTCCTGCTGGTTGGCAGCAAGGATGTCATCGGTGTGGGCAATGAGATTTTCGGCTGCGCGCTGCAAGATTTCATTCTTGCGCGGCGTGGACAGCTGCGCCACGACGGGCGCAACGTCCTTTGCAGCACGGGCTTTGGACAGAACTTCTTCGCGTTCAGTGTTGCTCATGTCATACCAGAGTAACGTACCCGCCCGAGTTTTTCAGCCGCCCGCCGTGAACCTCACGCTTTGCCTGAATTGGACAGGCCACGCAGAGAAAACCACTTCCCTACCCTAGCCCGAAAGTGCAGTGAACCTCACAATACCAAATCTTATTGTTCAATACCTTGAAACTTTTAATTGGGTATGTTTATTCTTTGTTTGATAAGTTTCAGCCTGAAAAAGGAGCACTCATGAAAAAGAACGTGGCCAAGCTGGGCCTGATGTTGACCCTGAGCGGGCTCGCCCTCGCCGCCTGCAGCACGAATGACGGCGGCAACGGTGCCAACGCGGGCTCCGGTTCGGGCGACGATCAGGCCATCAAGGCCGTCGCCACTACCACGCAGATTTGCGATTACCTCACCCAGATTGCCCAGGGTGGCATGACGCTTCACAAGGTGGATTCCAGCGGCAAGGAGACCACCGAGGGAGGGGGTGATACCACCCTCGATCTCACCTGCCTGCTGGCACCGAATGCCAGCGCGCACGAGCATGAGATGACCCCGCAGCAGATGAGTGCCATGGCGGATGCGGACTTCCTCTTTAAAAACGGCGTTGACCTCGAGCACTTCCTCGATAACGCCGTGGAGTCCTCCGGCTTCGACGGCGAGACCATCGTCACTGCAGGCGATGACGATTCCAACCACAAGGTAGACCTTCGCCCGTGGCCCTTCCCCGGCGAGGACGGCGAGGAACCGGAATTCACCCACGACCCACACGTATGGACCTCCCCCAAGAACGCCAAAATCCAGGTACAAAACATCGTGGATGCCTTGGCCGATAAGGAACCATCCGTGAAGGAAGTCGGTGAAAAATACACCAAGCAGCTCGACGAGCTGGATAAATGGGTCACCGAGTCCTTAGAGACCGTCCCTGAGCAGGACCGCGTGCTCTTTTCATCGCACGATGCCTTCGGCTACTTCTCCAACGACTATGACGTGGAGTTCATCGGATCCGCGCTCACGGACTTCAATAACCAACAGGATGCTACTTCCTCGCACATCGAGGATGCCGCCAAGGAGATCCGCGATTCCGGTGCCAAGGCCATCTTCGCGGAAAACTCCAATAACTCTAAGTCCATCGAAGCCATCGCCCGCGCCGCAGGTGTCAAGGCCATTACGGATGAAGACGCCTTGTACGGCGATTCCTTGGGCGTGCCGAATAGCGACGGCGCCACCTACATCGGCTCCATCATCCACAACGTCACTACCCTGGTAAAAGCCTGGGACGGTGAAGCGGCCGATCTGCCAGACAGCCTGGATAACGCATAATGAGTGCACCGCTTCTAAAGCTTTCCCATGCCTCCTGTGGCTATGGCACCACCACCATCGTGGACAATGTCTCCTTAACCATCCACGAAGGTGAGGCCATCGCGCTGCTGGGGGCTAATGGTGCCGGTAAGTCCACGCTCTTAAAGGCCATCGCTGGCCTTGCGACGCTGCGCGGCGAGCACGAGCGCACGGCGACGCTGGGATATGTTCCCCAGCACCACACCTGCGATCCCACTTTCCCCGTCACCGCTGGCCGGGTCGTGGAAATGGGCCTGCTCAATAAGGCCTCGTGGTGGGAGCGCATGGGCAGCATGCGCCGCCTGCACCCGCAGATAACGCAAGCGCTGGAACTCGTCGGCATGACGGATAAGGCGAAGACGCGCTGGGACAAGCTATCGGGCGGGCAGCGCCAACGCATATTCATCGCCCGCGCGCTCGCCTCGCACCCTGACCTCGTGCTCATGGACGAGCCTTTCAATGGCCTTGATCAGGATAGCAGGCAGGTGCTTTTAGGGATCATCGCCAAGCTTAAGGAAAGCGGGGTTGCCCTGCTCATTTCCACCCACGATCCCATTTTGGCGCAGCGCGCCTGCGATGCCGGAATGCTCATCGTGGACGGCCACAGCGAGGTCCTTGATACCGAGGATGCCGTCGAGCGCTACCTGGAGGCCACGTCGGTATTTCAGGGGGAGATGTGACGCTTCTGCTTACTGCTCCTTATATGCAGCGCGCGGCCCTCTTTTTGCTGTGCGTGGCCTTGACCGGCGCGATAGTCAGCGTGGTGGTCAACCTGCGCCGCATGGAATTTAGCGTCGAGGCGCTGGTCCACTCGGTATTCCCGGGCATCGTCATTGGCCTGGCCGTGGCGGGGTTTCCCGGCATCTTGCCCGGTGCCGCCGCTGCTGCGGGCATCGCGGTGCTTATTTTGGCGCGCCTTAATTCCGGCGGCGATGGCCACGATCATGAGTCCGGCACCGCGGTGGTGCTGACCTTGATGTATGGCATCGGCGTGGTCATCAGCCTCGCCGTGGGGGATCGCTCCGGCCAGCTGGAGGCCCTTATGTTTGGCCGCCTGCTCGATATCACCACTGACCGCATGATCCCCTCGATCATCTTGTGTGCGGTTGCCGCCCTGCTCATCCTGGCCACCTGGCGCTCGCAAGTCGCCGTAGCCTTTGACCGCGAATCAGCGCACGCCACCGGCATCCGCGTGGGGCTAGTCGATGTCATCGCCAACGTAGCGGTGGGCCTTATCGTCGTCGCCGCGAGCTCCGCCATCGGCGTGTTGCTCGTCTTGGGTTTCGTCGTGGTACCAGGCCTGGTCGGGCGCGTCTTAGCCAGTACCCCGGTGCAGATGCTCCTGTGGGCGCTGGTCGGCGCGGTGCTAGCCGTATGCGTAGGCCTGTGGCTCATGCTTTCGGTAACCTCCCACCAGATTTCCCCGCAGGCCATCGTCGCGCTGTCGCTTTCCCTGACCGTTCCGCTCGCACTTTTAGGCAGGCGCATATGGGTGTCTTAACATTGCCATTCTTCGAAGCCATCGCGGTGGGTTGCCTCTCCGGGCTGGTGGGCACGCTCATGGTGCTAGGCAACCGCGTCTTTTTTGCCGAAAGCCTCTCCCACGGCACCTTTCCCGGCGCGGTCATCGGCGTCGTCGTGGCCAATGCGGTGGGCGCCAACTTAAGCGATGGGCTCATGCTCGGCTCCGTGGCGGTCTGCATTCCGCTGGCGATTTTCATGCATTACCTGGGTAAGGTGCATGGCGTATCCTCTACCGCTGCGGCGGGCACCACGCTCACCCTGGGCTTTGCGCTGGGCATTTTGCTACTGCGCTGGTTTCAGCCGCTGCCGCTGCACGTCGATAGCTTCCTGGTGGGCTCGCTCACCACGGTCAACCACCGCGATGTCGCCGTCGCGGCTGGCCTTGTCATTATCTGTTTGCTGGCGGTATTGGCCTGCCGGCGCCGCCTCTTCCAGGCCTATTTCGACCCCAGCACGTCCCCGCATAGCGGGCTTTACGATGCCCTGACGCTCGGCCTTATCTGCTTGACGATGGCCGCCGTCATCCCCGCCGTCGGCACCATCTTGTCCATTGCCCTACTCGTGGCCCCGGCCGCGGGCCTGCGCCCGTGGGTATCGCGCCCAGAGGCGCTGCTTATCGGGGCGGGCATCATTGGTATCACCATCGCGGTCGCCGGGCTTTTTATCGCCGCGCACTTAAGCCTTTCGGCCGGCGGCACCATCGCCATTGTGGCCGGCGTCTTTTACCTCGCCAGCATGACGGCCTATAAGGCGATTTCCTAACGTGCGGCGCGGCATGGCGTCGCACGGCGCGGCGCAGCACTGCGTTGCTGCGCCGCGCGTTAATTAGACGAGGACAGGCGGACTGTGATCTCGCGGGCGGCCACCTCCGCCAGCGACATCTCGCCGCCTTTGGTCTGCACCGTCAATAAGCCGGCCACGCTATCGCTTACGCGCAGCTCATTGCCCAGCTCCACCCCAAAGCGGTCGAGGTAGCGCAATAGGCCAGGATCCTCATCGCAGACGCGCTCCACGGTCACGGGCGCATCGAGCGGGGCGCTGGCGAGCGTGAGCGTGCCAAGATCCTCGATCCCGCCGCCAATATCGGGAATGGGATCGCCGTGCGGATCGCGGTCGGGGGATCCCAGCAGCGCATCGATGCGGCCAATAAAGCGATCGGAGCAGGCGTGCTCGAGGCGATCAGCGTCCTCGTGCACCTCGTCCCAGGAATAGTCCAGGGTCTCTACCAAGAAGGTTTCTAAAAGCCGGTGGCGGCGCACCATCTGCATCGCCAGCTCGCGGCCCGCAGGGCTCAATGAGACGCCCTGATAGCGCTCATGCTCCACCAGCCCTTGAGCGGCGAGCTTTTTAATCGCCTCTGAGGCAGTAGGCACCTTTTGATCCAGGCGCCCCGCCACATCCTTCAGCCCCACTGGGGCGCCGCCGGAATGCTCCGATAAGTCCCACAGAACTTTGAGGTAGTCCTGGCTGCGGGTAGGGAGTTCTTCTAGGTGCATGTCCACCATCTTAATAATCGTGCTTGTGTTGCCCTTGGATAAGTGTTAAATTAGCAGTAGTTCAACACATTGAACTTTTAATTTCACTTGCCACGGACAGTGGGCGGTACGTCCTTTCTTCGGTACACACACGACGCACCCAGGCTTCGCTGTCCGTGGCTCTTAAGCTTTCTAGTATCCCGCCTCCGGATCTACCTGGGTGGGCATGGGCTCACCCTTATCCCACGCGACGGCATTGGCATTAAAAATATCGCCCATGTGGTACTGCGCCACGTGCTTTGTTGCCCCGATGTGCGGGGTCATGGTGCAATTGGGCAGGGAGAGCAACGGGTGGCCATCGGGAAGCGGCTCTGGGTCCACAACTTCCAAGCCGGCCCCGGCGATTTCACCCTCGCGCAGGGCATCCACGAGGTCATCGGTAACCACGGTGCTGCCGCGCCCGACGTTGATAAACAGCGAGGACGGTTTCATGGCGCGGAACTTTGCGGCATCGATTAGCCCCTCCGTTTCCTGCGTGGCGGGCAGGATGCAGAAAATAACATCGGCCTCGCCCCACACGTGTGCGGCATCAGCCATGGCAACCACCTCATCGGCGCCCTCCACGGGGCGCCCAGAGCGATTCACGGCGGTGATGTACACCCCAAAGGGCTTGAGCAGGGCAATGAGCTGCTTGCCGATGCCACCAGCACCCAAAATCGCTACCTTCTTCGGCCCCTGCTGGTCATAGATCCACTCCTGCGCTTCATCCAGCTCCTTGGCCACCGACCAGGTGCCGGCCTGCACAAAGGCCTTGTGCTGATGAGCTTGGGAGAGCAGTAGGCCCAAGGCGCATTCGGCCACCGGCTTGGCAAAGGCGCCGGCGGAATTGCACCACGGCAAGCCCTCAGGGGTAATCAATCCAGCATCAATGAGTTGGTTTACACCGGTAAAACAATGCTGTACCCAGCCGATATTGTCCGGCATCTCTGGGATGCGGCGTGGGCTGGGTGTGTTATTGACATAAACCTCTGCGTCTTCGAGGTTTTCTACGCGTTCGTGGCCGGCAGCGCTTAAGTCATCGACCATCGGCTGCCACGTTTCTGGTCCCATAAAATACTTCATGGGACCAGCGTACGGCACTTAGCTAGATGCGAGAGGCGAAGTTGGACAGGTAATCCGCGTGCACGACGGAGCGGCGCTTATCTTCTGGCAGCTCACTCATCTGCATGCCCTTGATGGCGTTCAATTCCTCGGAATCGAAGCGGACCTCACCGCGGCCGATAACCTCGCCCTTCGGGCCCAAGATATCGATGATCTCGCCCTTGTTGAATTCACCGCGGACATCGGTAATACCCACGGCGAGCAAGGAGGTACCGCCCTTGGTCACGGCCTCCTTGGCGCCCTCGTCCAGGCGGACGGCTCCGCCGGTATCGGCGCAGTAGAGCGCCCAGAACTTCCAAGCCGAAAGCTGGCGTTCCTCGCGGGTGTGGAAGACGGTGCCCACGGAGGCATCGGAAAGCGCGGGGCCAATATTATCGGTAGAGGTCAACAGCACAGGAATGCCGCCGCGGGTGGCCAGGCGGGCGGCGGAGACCTTCGTGGCCATGCCGCCGGTGCCGACCTTGCCGCCATCGCCGGCAACAACGCCCTTGAGATCCTTACCGGTGCGCACCTCATCGATGAACTTCGCATCCGGCTCGGCCGGGTTCTTGTCATAGAGGCCATCGACATCAGAGAACAGGAAGAGCGCGTCTGCGCCCACCAAGTTGGCGACCAAGGCCGACAGGCGGTCGTTATCGCCGAAGTGCATCTCAGAGGTAGCAACGGCGTCGTTTTCGTTCACGATGGGAATGGTGCGCAGCTGGCGCAGACGATCAATGGTGCGCTGCGCGTTGCGGGCGCGGTCGCGGTGTCCGGCATCGGAGGCCGTAAGCAGCACCTGACCGATGGTGCGCTGATAACGCGCAAAGGAACGGCCCCACTCATAGGCGAGGTGTACCTGGCCCACAGACGCCGAAGCCTGCTTCGTAGCCAGGTCGGTGGGGCGCTGGTGCAGGCCGAGCGGGCCCATACCGGCAGCAACCGCACCGGAGGAAACGATGATGACATCGGAGCGTCCCATGCGTGCGTGGACAGCATCAACGATGTGATCGATCTTTTCCTGCGCCACGCGGAAATTCTCATCCGTCAGCGACGAGGAACCAATCTTTACAACGACGCGCTTGGCCTCAGCGATAGAGTTGCGCAATTCGGATTCAAACCCGGAGGCTATCGGGTTTTCATCAAGGGCTTCGGGGAACGGAGTATCAGCGGTAGGGCCATCAAACGGCTCTACGGGGAGCGGAAGAATGGGCTCTTTCTGTTGATCAGAAGACATAACTCAATAGTGTACAAAGCTTATGCCTCCCGCCCCCTTCATTGGGGCACATTTCCCCCATGTGCGCAGCATAATGTGTCTGAACTGGGGGCAATCGTCCGGTGGAATTGCCCCCACTTCCCTTCGCCAGAAGTTAACAACTAACCCTGCCACCGGTCACGGTTAGCGCCTTCGCGGGTGATCTCTTCCTCATCTCCGTAGTCGAGCTCATCGACCAAGCCACGCCGGGCTTGGGAGGCACGCTTGCGCTCCGCTGCCGACACGCGGTTGGTGCCCTTCAGGCGGGCATCCTCGCCGCGGCTGGCCATAGTTGGATCGCCGCCGGTCATCGGCTCCCATTCGAATGTAATGCCGCCGATGGTCACGGGACAGCCTTCCACCGCGCCCTGCTTGTGCAGCTCGTCTTCCACGCCGGCCTTGGCCAGGCGGTCCGCCAAGTAACCCACGGCCTCATCGTTTTCAAAGTCGGTCTGGGTAATCCAGCGCTCGATCTTTTCGCCTTCCACAATGAATCCGCCCTGCACTTCTGGGTCCGGTCGCACGCTAAAGTCTGCGAAGCTGCCGGTGTTTTTCTTATGCGCTTGGGCCTTGGGGTGAATAACGGTATGGGAAGGATCCCGCTTCGGCTTAGGCTGTGCCTTGTGATGCTCGGTGACCATTTCCATGAGCTTGAATTTCAGCGGGTCCAAGCCCTTGCGTGCTGCCGCAGAAATGATGAACACCGGCCAGCCAAACTTTTCCTTCAGGTCATCCTTGACGAACTCCGCAAGCTCTTCCGCCTCCGGCACATCGGCCTTATTCAAAATAATGACGCGCGGGCGCTCGCGCAGGTCACCCAAACCGGTATCGCTTTCTAGCGCCTCCTGGTACTTAGCCAGCTCATTTTCCAGCGCCTCAATATCGGATTCCGGATCGCGGCCAGGCTCGATGGATGCGGTATCAACGACGTGGGCCAGCACGGCCGTGCGCTCGATGTGGCGCAGGAAGTCTAGGCCTAGGCCCTTGCCATCGGCGGCGCCAGGGATAAGGCCAGGGACATCGGCAATGGTAAAGGAGCTATCGCCCATATCCACCACACCCAAGTTGGGCTGCAGGGTGGTAAACGGGTAGTCACCAATCTTCGGCTTGGCTGCAGAGAGCACAGAGATCAACGAGGACTTACCCGCCGAAGGAAAGCCCACAAGCCCCACATCCGCCATGGATTTCAGCTCGAGCACCAAATCATGAGCTTGGCCCGGCTCGCCCTGCAGCGCAAAGCCCGGTGCCTTCCGGTTCTTAGACGCAAGCGCCGCGTTGCCCAAGCCACCGAAACCGCCCTCAGCCGCGACGAAACGCGTGCCCGGCACAGTAAGATCCGCCAGGGTCTCACCCTTTTCCGTGCGCACAACCGTACCCGCGGGAACCTCCAGAATCAGGTCCTCACCGCGCGCGCCATTGCGCATATCGCCGGCACCGTTGCCGCCTCGTTCGGCCTTAATATGCGGGCGGTAGTGGAAGTCCATCAAAGTATGGATCTGCTCTGAAACTTCCAAAACGATGTCGCCACCGTGGCCGCCATTGCCGCCATCCGGTCCGCCCAATGGCTTGAATTTCTCGCGGTGGACAGACACACAGCCATGCCCACCGTCGCCAGCCTGCAAGTGCAAGACGACGCGGTCAATAAATCGTGCCATGATGTGCCACACCCTTCTTATTTAAATCTATTGTCTTAGCCAGTGTAATGCGTAGCCAAGCTCGGACTCCAACCCATGCCCTGCCAGCACAGTGGGAGGTAAAACGAGAAAATCCTCGAGCTGCCCTCACCCGTAGTGAAAGCTGCCCGAGGATTGACCGCTGCGGTCGTGCTTAAGCAGTAGCTTCTGCAGCAACCTCTTCAGCCGGGATGATGTTTACCATCCGGCGGCCGCGCTTGATGCCGAACTTCACGGAGCCAGCAGCAAGTGCGAACAAGGTGTCGTCGCCGCCGCGACCAACGTTCTCACCTGGGTGGAACTTGGTGCCGCGCTGACGCACGATGATCTCGCCGGCGTTAACCTGCTGACCACCGAAGCGCTTGACGCCGAGGCGCTTGGACTCGGAATCGCGACCGTTGCTGGAGCTGGAAGCACCCTTCTTGTGTGCCATGTCGTTTCCCTCCTTCGGGGATGATTTGCAGCCCGGTTAAGGCTTACTTGATACCGGTGATCTTCAAGGTGGTCTGAGGCTGGCGGTGACCCAAACGCCTCTTGTAACCAGTCTTGTTCTTGTACTTCAGGATATCAATCTTTGGACCTTTACCCTGTTCAACGATTTCCGCAGCGACGGAAACCTTCTCCAAGTCGGAAGCCTTGGACTTCACAGCGGCGCCATCGACGAGCAGAACCGGGGTGAGAGCCACGGCAGAGCCTGGCTCACCCTCGATCTTCTCGACCTTGACGAGGTCACCTTCAGCAACCTTGTACTGCTTGCCGCCGGTCTTGACGATCGCGTACATAGAGGGTTACCCCTTATCTAAACTCGCTCGGACACGGCATCCAAGCCGTTATCCGAATGGACACTTACATATTGCGTTCAGACCCCGCGCGAACATGTCCTCAATCACCGGGCGGCAATTGTGGGCTGATCCAGCGCCGAGAGTTCTAAACAGCGACTGTCAAAGACTACCCCGCCGCGGGTACAAAATACAAACCACGCACTTCGCACCCGCGTGGCGATGCCCTAGGACGTAGCTCGCCGTGCTACGCGGCGCCGCCGCCGGCCCGCGTCCTTAGCACCAGTCTGCGGGGTCTCCGGTGCGTTAGTGGGCGCCTTATCCCCAGCACGTTCCTGCCGCGCAGCCGCGGCCGGCGCCCCGGTCTTTTTCACCGCGCGCTTCTTCCCGCGGCGAATGACCTTGGTTTCGGTCTGCGGAGCACTAGCCTTCTGGGAATCCTTCTCCCCTTGAACAGGTATAGCCGTTGGGGCACCCGCATTATGCGAGGTGGCTTTGTCCCTCGGGTTGGTACGCACCACCCGGCGCTTGCCGCGACGGCTTCCCTGTGTCGAAGAATTCTTCTTCCCGCCGCTGATATTCTCGTGGCGCTGTTCCGCAGTTCGCGAGGCGTCCCCGCGCTTGCCGTCCTGCTTTACATCCTGCGCGTTTGCCCGGTGCGAGGCCTGCACATTTGCCCGGCGGGAGTTCGGCTGGGTGCGAACGCTGCGACGCCGACCGCGCCCGCGTGACGTGCTGCGGGGCTTTTGCTGCTCGGCGTCCTGCTGTGCCGCATCGCCACCGCGTTCCTTCTCGGAGGAACCCGTGGATTCCTCTTTTTGTTGCTTGGCAAAATCCTCTGGGCGCGGGCGGTTATCGGAACGCGAATTCCCGCGCGTGCGCCGCTTTCGGCGCGGAGAAGCCTCAAACTCGGCTACTGCCTCCTCGTAGGTCTTCTCTGGGGCATCGGTAGCTACCGCCTTCTTGTCTTCAGCCTTCGCTTCAGCGTCCTGCTGGCGCTGGTTCGGCCGCTCCTGCGCGCGACGGGACGCGGGCGAGGTCCGCGTTGCCCGGCGCGGCTTCTTGCCCCGCTGGGTGCGCTTCTTCTCCTTCGCCGGTGTTTCTTGGCCATCGGGCACATAGGAATTAAATTTCTGCACCTCATCGCTTTCGGCAGCGTTTTCCGCCGCGGCATAGGCAATGGCCTCGATTTCAGAGACCTCAGACTTCTTCTGCGCCCGGCGGCGCTTGTTTTGCTTGCCCTCGCCGCGCTTCTGCGCTCCCTTCTGTGTTGACTCGTCAGGCCCGTCATCTACGACGACGTTGGCTACCAGCTCCTCCAAGGACGGTGACTGCTCATCCTGACTGCCATAAAGAGGAGCATTGGTCTTCTGGTACTTCTGCGGCTGGTGAGCGGACCTATGCCCCTTGTGGTGCTTCTGCCCCTTCTTCTCCGCGCGCTCGTCCTCATCGTCGTGCTCGTGCATGGCCACGGCAGTAGGGTGCTGCTGGGGATCGTGGTCAGGCTTCTTGTGCGACTTAGAGGAACCGTGCGAATGGTGGCCGGAGTGGTTGTCTTCGGCTTCATCGACCGGGTACTCGTGAATAATGATGCCGCGGCCATGGCAGTGCTCGCATTCGGTAGAAAAGGTCTCTACCAGGCCGGTGCCCAAACGCTTGCGCGTCATTTGTACCAAGCCCAAGGAAGTGACCTCGGATACCTGGTGGCGCGTGCGGTCGCGGCCCAAAGCCTCCTTCAGGCGGCGCAAAACCAGGTCCTGGTTTTCCGGCAGGACCATGTCAATAAAGTCCACCACGATCATGCCGCCCAAATCGCGCAGGCGCATCTGGCGCACGATTTCTTCGGCCGCCTCCAAGTTATTGCGGGTCACGGTCTCTTCCAGGTTGCCGCCGGAGCCGGTGAACTTGCCGGTGTTGACATCGATGACGGTCATAGCCTCAGTGCGGTCAATGACCAAGGTACCGCCAGATGGCAGCCATACCTTGCGCGAGAGCGCCTTATGCAGCTGCTCATCAATACGGTAGGCGGCAAAGGCATCCTGGCCGCCGTGGTCCTTCGGCTTATAGCGCACCACGCGATCCGCAAGGTCCGGTGCCATTGATTCCACGTAGGCATTGACCGTATTAAAGGAACGCTTCCCGTCCACGATCAGGCGGTGGAAGTCTTCATTGAAGAGATCGCGGACGACCTTGATGAGCATATTCGGCTCTTCATAGAGCGTGACCGGCTTAGCGCCCTTGGAAGACTTTTCCTTCTTGGCTTGGGCAGAAATATCTTCCCACCGGTTATGCAGGCGCTGCACGTCGGTTGCGATGGCCTCTTCGGGAACGTTTTCGGCAGCGGTGCGGATGATGGCGCCGCCATCGCCTGGCACCACGCGGCCCAAGATGTCCTTTAAGCGCTTGCGCTCCGGCGCTGGGAGCTTGCGCGAGATTCCGGCACTGCGCCCGCCTGGTACGTAGACGAGGTAGCGCCCGGCCAAGGAAATCCGGGTAGTCAGGCGCGCACCCTTGTGGCCAATCGGGTCCTTTGCCACCTGCACCAAGATTTGATCGCCGGATTTCAGGGTATTTTCTACCTTGCGGGAACGCCCGTGCAATTTGGTCTTGCGCCAGTCAATCTCGCCGGCATAGAGCACGCCATTGCGGCCCTGGCCGATGTCCACAAACGCCGCCTCCATAGACGGCAAGACGTTTTGCACGCGGCCTAAGTAAATATTGCCGATGAGGGAAGCCTGGGCCTCGGTGGTAACGAAGTGCTCGACCAAGAGGTCATCTTCAAGCACGCCCACCTGCGTGACGATGCCCGCGCCGTCCTCGCGCTGCTTATCGCGCACCACCATGGTGCGCTCTACGGCCTCGCGCCGCGCCAAAAATTCCGCCTGGGACACGATGTGCTGGCGCTCGCGGCCCTTTTCGCGCAATTCCGCGCGGCGGCGCTTCTGCGCCTCGATTCGGGTAGAGCCGCGGATAGCCTTGGGCTCATCGATAAGCTCCGGCTCCTTATCCGCCGCCTCCTTCTTGGAGTTCTCGTTCCCGCCGCGCCCACGGGAGGTTCCGCGGCGGCCGCGGCGGCGCTTGTCAGAGCCCCCGCGCGTGGCCTTATTGCCTGCCTCGGCCTTGTCGGCCTCAGCGGGCTCGGCGTCTTTGGCAGGATCCGCCGCATCTGCGGCTTCAGCGATCGCCGCCATGTCCGCGGCCGCGTCCTCACCGAGATCGGCGGTTTCCTGCTGCTGCGGTGGCATAAATAGCGGTGCGAAGTCATACGCGGCGGAATCGTCGTCCGTCTCCGCGCGCGGGACTATGCGCGGTGCATAGTAATCATCGTCGAAATCCTCGCCGGCCTCTGCCAGCACCTCATGCAACTTGGCTGGATCCACGGTCCCCGTCGTGTCACCCTCACCGGCATCCGCAGCGCCCGCATCGGTAGCATCGGCATCTTCAGCGTCTGTAACGTCTTCAGCGCGCGCGGGTGCTTTCGCCGGCTCAGGATCCGGCAGACGGTCCGGTGCCTGCTTTACATCCGGCAATGCGTTTTTTACCAGCGAAGCATCGACTTTTTCCTCAATCTGGGAGATTTCATTGTCCACGTTCTTGCGCACGCGGTAGCGCAGGTTCTTTTCCTCTTCCGCATTGGCTGCGGTGTTGTCAGCCGGGGTGCCAGCTTCTTCCCCGGCATCGGCCTGCGCCGGTTCTTTCTTTGCCGCGGGCGCGGACTTCTTCGTGGCCTTGCGGGTGCGGCGAGCACGCTTGGTGGTCTTGGCCTTGTTCTCAGGCTTTGCATCCTCTGGGTTCTCGTCCGCGGCTGCCGGCTGCCCCGCCTCCGCAGCCCCTGCGTGGCGCGCCAAAGCGGCAAAGAGGTCGCCTGCTTCCGCGCGGGTAATAGAGCTCTGCGCGGTCTTATTCAGGCCCATGTCCTTCAGCTGGGCCACCAGCTGGCGTGATGATAGGCCGAGCTTTTTGGCCATCGCATACACGCGAGTTTTATCTTTCAGCTCGCTCGGATCTATCCGCTGGGCCAAAGCCGCAGCTGCCTGTAGGTTTTCAGTTGTTTCTTGAGAGTTCTGTGCCACCATTAGTTGGGCTTACTCCTGTACTTCGATTGTATGGTGCGCCAGCTACTCGGGCGCAGGCACAGCCCTAGAGGAGCTGTGCCGCTGCCGCACGAATAGCCGCGATAAACGCACTGCGTTAAAGCTTGTGGGGTTATGAAATTATGCGCGCGCTGCGCGTGAGTTCCATTGTGTCACAGAATCCTGGCGGGGCGAGCAGGCTGTGGGCGATGCTACGTTTGAAGTTATGGCAGAACTGGCACCGCGCCCCGCACGGACATTATCGCAGTACCGGCAGCGCAATGAGATTACGCCGAAAGAAGCGTGCTTATTCGGCGTTCCGGCCGGCTTTGCCCTCGGTTTTGCCCAAACGGAGACCAGCTACATGCTGATAGGCGCCGCCGTTTTTGCGGTCTTTGCGGTCATCGGATTAGTGCCCCTCATCCGCCACTATCCCCGCTCCATTGGGGCTAGCCAGGATGTCTACCTCGAAGGCGATTACCCCACCATTGCTTATTGGGCGCCAGTAATTCCACTTGCTCTACCGCTGGCCATGGCCCCGCTATCCGCGGCTGGCTGGTTGCCGGACATTTCCCTGGCCCCACCCGTGGAAGGTATCTTAACCGGCGCGGTGTCGGCGTTCGCATTTCCACTGGGATTGTGGGCCATGTTTTCCCAGTCCTTTCGCATTGGCCGCCGCCGCATGCAGCGCATCGTGGCTGAAGATCCACTAGAAGGGGTCACAGATAGTGCCATGCAGCTTGCCGATGCCCACCTCGATATCCTCACCGCCCTCGTCACCGCCGGGGCCGTCCAGGGCAATACAACCACCACCAAGGCCTTGTCCCGACTGATGCAGGTGGAGCTAAATACCCTGTCCGATGCGATCCAGGAACTAAAAAAGCATGGGCTAGTGAAGGTAGAAAATATTGGGCTGCGCTCCAAAGTAGAAAGCTGGCGCATCACCCTCACCCCTACTGGCGTGCGGTGCTTATATCAATTTGGCAGGCGCTAATTCGGCAGAGTCCGGTCTCCAGGAAATAACTTGGGACCAATCCAGAGCATTACGTATACCAGGCCAACCAAAACCGGAATTTCGACAAGGGGTCCGATAGTACCGGCCAATGCTTGAGCAGAGGTAGCTCCAAAGGTACCAATGGAAACCGCGATGGCTAACTCAAAATTATTTCCCGCTGCGGTAAAGGCCACTGAAGCAGATTGTGCATAGTTCATTCCGACAGCCTTAGCTACGCCCAAAGCCAAAAAGAACATCCCGACAAAGTACAGCATCAGAGGCACCGCTACCCTAACTACCGCTATCGGCTGCTCCACGAGCTGTTCTCCCTGCAGGGAGAACAGTAAGACAATTGTGTACAACAAACCGATCATTGCCAAAGGAGACACGGCGGGAAGGTAACGGCTTTCAAACCACTCACGCCCTTTAGTCTTCTCTGCCCATGCTCGGGAGATGATCCCAAGCAAAAGCGGAATACCTAAGAATACGAGCACTGAAGTAACAATGGACCAGAAAGAAAATTCGACAGAGGTGGTATCAAGGCCCAGCCACCCTGGCAGTATCTGCAAATAGAACCAACCCAAGACTCCGAACATCGCAACTTGGAAAACGGAGTTGATTGCTACTAGTACTGCCGTGGCTTCCCGGTCACCGCAGGATAGGTCTGACCATACCAAGACCATAGCGATGCAGCGGGCAAGGCCGACAATAATAAGACCCGTGCGCAACTCAGGTTGATCCGCCAAGAATAGCCAGGCCAGTACGAACATGAATGCTGGCCCCACAAGCCAATTTAAAACGATCGACACGGTCATCAGCCGTCTGTCAGTGGCAATCTCCCGAGTCTTTTCATAGCGCACTTTAGCAAGCGGTGGATACATCATCACCAGCAGCCCTAAAGCGATTGGGAGGGAAATACCTCCAATTTCCAAAGCTGAGAGCGCGTTCCCTATTCCTGGAAGGAAATGACCTATGAGCAGGCCAAGGACCATAGCTAGAATGATCCACAGGGGTAGAAAGCGATCGAGAAAAGCTAAACGCGGCTGCTGTGAGGTAGCCATACTTGTCTCCTTCATTGACCCAAGTCGCACCGTACCGTGCAGCACTGTAGCCATTCATATCGATACCTGTCAATATGAAAGGGTGTGTCAAACGCCCATATACTAAAGGCATGGTTTCTTCGCACGGCATGACCAAAGATCCCCACATCAACGAATGTTGTTCACTCAGCAACGGCCCCCTAGACCAGGCCGATTCCGTGCATCTTGCCCAGCAATTCAAGGTACTTGCAGATCCCGCCCGACTTCGTCTTTTATCCATCTTGTGCGATAAAGGCTGCGGCCCGATGAGCGTTTCCGAACTGACCACATTATCCGGTCTCAGCCAGCCAACGGTATCTCACCATCTTGCAAAATTGCGGGATGCTGGCCTCCTAGCCAAACGACAGACTGGCCGCACCGTCACCCACGAAGTGCAAAAGCAAGCTTTCACCGCACTGTGCAAGCTACTCTCCTTCGACTAAAAAGCCGCCAATCTTAAAATCTTGGCCTAATATGTCTGCAACACTGTGAATCAAGCAAAGTTTTTAGCCCCTCAATAAATCCCCTTATAAATGAAAAGGCCCGAGCTTAATGCTCGGGCCTCCTTGAAATCTAGGTAACGTCAGTACTTAGAGGTTGGGGAACCAAATTCCGATCTCGCGCTCTGCGGACTCTGGGGAGTCGGAGCCGTGCACGATGTTCTCGCCCACGCTGAGTGCAAAGTCACCGCGGATGGAACCGGGCGCGGCCTTGGAGACTGGGTCGGTGCCACCGGCCAGCTGGCGCCATGCCTCGATGGCGCGCTCGCCTTCAACGACGCCGGCAATCAATGGTGCGGAGGTGATGAAGTCCACCAGCTCGCCGAAGAATGGCTTATCCTTGTGCTCTTCGTAGTGCTTTTCTGCGGTCTCGCGGTCAGCTACTCGCAGGTCCAGCTCGGCCAGCTTGAGGCCCTTGCGCTCGATGCGGGCAATAATCTCGCCCACGTGGCCGTTCTTTACGCCGTCCGGCTTAATAAGGATCAATGTACGTTCAGTCATGCCCCATACTGTACCGAATACCCACAATTCTTCCACGACCGAGGGCTATATGCGGGGGCAGCGCAGTGGGCGGCACTAAGTAAGCTGCTGGACTATCTCCGTCGCGCGCTCGTGGGAGGTCCCCCTAAACCAGAGGCGCACTTGGTTAACCGCCGTGCCGAACTGGCCGTTGCCCAGCAAGCGCTTAATCTCTGCGCGCTGCTTTTCATCCAAATCATCAAGGGTGGCTTCTTCCGCCCGTTGAAAATTAGCGCGCAGGGCAAGGACTAAAAACACGGCGGCAATGATGAGTGCTACCAGCGGCAGCCACGGTGTACCCGTGGCTGCGCGGGCAGCGACCGCGGCAATGCAAGCCAGGGCCGCGAGGACGAGATAGACGGTGCGCATGGCCACTACTTCTGGTTGAGGTGCTGGGTAGTTAAGTAACCGCGCTTCATGCGGGCGATCAAGTTACTGCGCAAATACGCCGCAAGGAGCCACTCCATGCCAAAGATGATGAAGATCGCGGCGATGGACCAGTGCGCCATGAAGCCAAGGATAAGGCCCAATAGCTGTGCCCACACGATGACGGTCAGCGCCCACTTCTTATTCATAAACGCGATCATGCCCAGGTGGAATATCAGGGCACCTATGACCACGCCGTAGTTAAACGGCGTCCACAGCGTGCCGTCATACAGCTTGTACAACAGTGGCAGCGCCAATACGAACGTGATCGACTCCATGATGAGCGAGCTGGCGATGACCATGCCATTAAAGCTCTTGAGCGGATCCTTGACGGGATCCTGCCCCAAGCCCAATGGGCCGATTTCATTATCCGCGACTTCATCACCGCGGCGCGGCGGCCGAGGCGGACGATGCGGGCGGGACCTAGGATTGGGGCTGGTCATGCGGGCTCCTTTCCAAACATCGCGCGGGCTTCGCCGGCGGTAACCACCGAACCGGTAATGACAATACCGGAGCCGGATTGCACCTCGGACTCCTCGGCCAGCTCCACGGCTTGCGCGTAGGCACCGGGCAGATCATCGGCCACATAGACGCGCTCTTCGCCATAAATATCGCGGGCCGTTTCCGCTAGCTCATAGGCATCGATCGCGCGCGGCGAGGAGTTTTGGGTGATGACCACCTCGCTCAAGTACGGCTCCAGCGCGGCGAGGATGCCCTGGGCGTCCTTATCGCCAAAGATGGAGACCACGCCGATAAGCCGGGCGAAATCGAAGTCGCGGTCGAGCGCCGCGCCGAGCGCCTTGGCGCCGTGGGGATTGTGGGCGGCATCGATAAACGTCGTGGGCGAAGTACGCACGCGCTCAAGGCGGCCGGGTGAAATCGTCTTGGCAAAACCATTGCGCACAGAGGCAATATCCAGAGGATGCCCGGAAGCGGCACCGAAGAAGGCTTCCACCGCCGCAAGGGCAACGGCCGCGTTCTTGGCCTGGTGCTCGCCGTGCAGCGGCAAGAAAATATCCTCATACATGCCGCCGAGGCCCTGGATATTGACCTGCTGGCCACCGACCGCGATGCGGGATTCTAGGGCCGCGAACTCTGCGCCGGAGCGGGCCACGCCCGCATCCATATCCACCGCGCGCTGCAGGATGACCTGCATGGCCTCAGGGTCTTGCTCAGCAATGATGGCGATGTTTTCATTCGGGGTCAGCGGGTCTTCGGCATCGGCGCGGCGCTTGATGATGCCCGCCTTCTCCCCCGCGATCTCCCGAATATCGCTGCCCAGGTAATCCGTGTGGTCAAGGCCCACCGGGGTGATTACGGAGACGTCCGCATTGATCACGTTCGTGGCATCCCACAGCCCGCCGAGGCCGACCTCGACGACGGCGACATCAACGGGGGCATCGGCAAACGCTGCATAGGACAGGCCCACCAAGACCTCGAACTTGGACATGGGGACCTCGGAGCGCGCATCCACCATCTCCACGTACGGCTTGATTTCGTGCCACAGGCGCACGTAGTCGCGCGGGTGGATGGGCCGGCCATCGATGCCGATGCGCTCGGTAACCCGCTGCAGGTGCGGGCTGGTGACCAGGCCCACGCGGCGGTGGAAGGAACGCAGCAGCGAATCGACCATACGCGCGGTAGAAGACTTGCCGTTGGTGCCCGCGATGTGGATGACATCAAAGGACTGCTCGGGATGTCCCAGCAAATCCATGAGCATCTCGATGCGCTCCAGGGTGGGCTCAATCTTGGTCTCCGGCCAGCGCTGGTTGAGCTCGTCTTCCACCTCACCGAGCGCCTGCAGCTCCTCCGGGGATACCTCTTGAGGCGCGGCGTCGTTATATTCTTCGTTTTCGCCCATGCCCAGGTTGAGGGTCAGGCCCGATTCCGTGATCTCCACCGGGGTGCCATCGGTGCCTTCCTTGAGGGCATCGACGATCTCAAAATCGTCCTCTCCCCCGGTGGCCTCGCCATTGCCGTTGGCGTCGTGATTGAAGCGCTGATCTGTCACTACTTAAGGCCCTCCAAACGGCTGGTAATGCGCTCGACTTCCTCGCGCGCGATGTCTTGGCGCGCCCGAATCTTAGTGACCACCTCTTCCGGCGCCTTGGCCAGGAAGTTTTCATTGCCCAGCTTCTTGCCGGTCTGTTCCAGTTCCTTATTGGCCTTGGCCAGATCCTTTTCCAGGCGCTTGCGCTCTGCTTCGACGTCGACCGCGCCGTGGGTATCCAGCGTTACCTCCACGGTGGCCTGGGACAGGCGCACCTCAATGGAGGCCGAGGGGTTAAAGTCCTCGCCCGGCGCGGTGGTATTGGCCAGGTTGCGGACCAATTCCTCCTGGCCCTGCAGGTCAGCCGCGGCGAAGTCGAGGCGGCCGGGCACCTTTTGCGAAGGCTTAACGCCCTGATCGGAGCGGAAGCGGCGCAGCTCGGTAATGAGCTTATCGGCATCGTCGATGCGGCGGGCGGCCACCGCATCCTTCGTGGCGCCACCGTTGGTATCGGCCACCGTGGGCCATGGGGCGATGACGATGGATTCCCCGCCGGTCAACGCCTTCCACAGCACCTCGGTCACATACGGCATGGTGGGGTGCAATAGGCGCAGCACGACGTCGATGACGCGGCCCAGGACGATCTGGGTATTGCGGCCTTCTACCGTTTCGCCATCGCGTGGGATCTGCGTCTTGGCAATCTCCAGGTACCAGTCACAGAGCTCATCCCAGGTGAAGTGGTAAAGCAGCTCGTTGGCCTTGGCAAATTGATAATCGTCCAAGTAGGCATCGACCTGGGTGCGCACCTCTTCGGCGCGGTCGAGGATCCAGCGGTCGGCATCGGAAAGCTCCGTGCGTTTTGGCAGTGGTGCCACGCCGGCGCCGTTCATCAGCGCAAACTTGGTGGCATTAAAGAGCTTGGTGGCAAAGTTGCGCGATGCCGCGGCGGCATCAGAGCCCAGCGGCAAATCCACGCCCGGGTTGGCGCCGCGGGCAAGGGTAAAGCGCAGCGCATCGGCGCCGTAATCGCGCACCCAGTCCATGGGGTCAATGCCATTGCCCAGGGACTTGGACATCTTGCGGCCCTGCTCATCGCGCACGAGGCCGTGCAGGTAGAGGTCCTTGAAAGGAATCTGCGGGCGGCCATCGGTGCCCTTACCCAAAAGCTCTGGGGTTTTGGTGCCGGCGAAGGTGCCGAACATCATCATGCGTGCGACCCAGAAGAACAAGATGTCATAGGCCGTTACCAGCACGTTAGTGGGATAGAACTTCTCCAGGTCCGGGGTTTTATCGGGCCAGCCCAAGGTGGAGAATGGCCACAGCGCCGAAGAGAACCAGGTATCGAGGACATCGGGATCCTGCTCGTAGCCTGCCGGCGGCTCCTCATCGGGGCCGACGCACACGATGTCACGTTCAACCTCACCGGACTCGTTCGTGCGCTCCGGGCCGTACCAAATGGGGATGCGGTGGCCCCACCACAGCTGGCGCGAAATGCACCAATCGTGCATGTCATCGACCCACTCAAAATAGCGCGGCTCCAGCGACTGCGGGTGCAAGACGGTATCGCCCTCACGCACGGCATCGCCAGAGGCCTTCGCCATCTGCGCTACATCGACGAACCACTGCAGCGATAGCCGCGGCTCGATGGGCTCGCCGGAACGCTCCGAGTGGCCCACGGAGTGGACATAGGGGCGGATTTCTTTGACGATGCGCCCCTGCTCCCGCAGCGCCTCTCGAATTTCCACGCGCGCCTCTTCGCGCGTCAGGCCATCAAAACGGGTGCCGGTATGCGCGATGTGGCCGGTGGTATCCATCACCGTCGGCATATCCAAGTTATGGCGGGTGCCCATGGCGTAGTCATTGGGATCGTGGGCTGGGGTGATCTTTACCGCACCGGTACCAAATTCCATGTCCACGTAATCATCGGCGATGATCTTCAGCTTCAAGTCATCGCGGAAGGGGTGATCCAATTCCTGGCCCACGAGGTGGGCGTAGCGCTCATCGTCGGGGTGGACGGCAATGGCGACATCGCCAAGCATGGTTTCCACACGCGTGGTGGCAACAATGAGGTGCGGCTCATCGTCATTGAGCGAGCCATAACGGATGGAGACCAGCTCGCCCTCGACGTCCTTGTAGACGACCTCGATATCAGAAACGGCGGTCTCTAGCACCGGTGACCAGTTGACCAGGCGGTTGGCCCGGTAAATCATGCCCTCATCGTAGAGGTTCTTAAAGATGGTCTGTACCGCACGCGACAGGCCCTCATCCAGGGTAAAGCGCTCGCGGGTCCAGTCCACGGAGTCACCGATGGCGCGCATCTGGTTCTGGATGGTGCCACCGAATTCTTCCTTCCATTCCCAGACCTTGTTGATGAATTCCTCGCGCTCATAGTCCCAGCGCTTCTTTCCCTCCTGCTCACGCAGACGGGCCTCCACCTTGGTCTGGGTGGCGATGCCTGCGTGGTCAGCGCCCGGCAGCCACAGGGTGGCATAGCCCTGCATGCGCTTGCGGCGAATGATGGAGTCGATCAGAGTGTGGTCCAAGGCGTGGCCCATGTGCAGCTGGCCGGTGACGTTCGGCGGCGGCAGCACGATGGAATAGGGCTCCGCCTCCGAGGATGCATCCGGGGTGAAGTAACCGGCGCTTACCCAGCCTTCGTAGAGGTCTTTTTCTACTGCCTGCGGCTCCCAGGACTTGGGAAGCTGGTCCGCGCGGTTGGTGCCAACGAGTTGCTCTTTATTCTGATCAGTCACCTGGCCAACTCTACCCTGTGCGTCAACTGGCACCACCGGCCTGTCTAGAGTAAGGGCATGTCTCACAACCCTGGCCACCGCGCCCGCCTCCGCACCCGTTACTTCACCCAAGCCAAAGACAACTCTCAGGCCTTCGCGTGCCTGACGAGCTACGACTGCTTGACCGCCGAAATCTTCGATGAAGCCGGGGTCGATCTCCTGCTCGTCGGCGATTCCCTGGCCAACGTGGTGCTGGGCCGCGAAACCACGCTCTCGCTCACCCTCGATGAGATGATCCCGCTGGCCCGCGCGGTGGTTGCTTCGACCTCCCGCGCCTTCGTGGTGGTGGACCTTCCCTTCGGCTCCTATGAGGACGGCCCCTCCCAGGCGCTGGAGACCGCGGTGCGCGTCATGAAGGAAACCGGCGCGCAGGCCGTGAAGCTGGAGGGCGGTGCGGAGCGCGCTCCCATTGTTGCCGCGCTTGTCGCCGCCGGCATCCCGGTCTGCGCCCACATTGGCTTTACACCCCAGCAGGTCCACGCCTTGGGCGGCTTCGTGGTCCAAGGCCGGGGTGCCGGTGCGGAGAAGCTTCACGACGACGCCCGCGCCCTCGCCGAGGCCGGCGCCTTCGCCGTGGTGCTGGAGATGGTCCCGGCAGCCCTTGCTGAGCAGGTGACCAAGGAGCTGCCCATCCCCACCATCGGCATCGGCGCCGGCGCGCAGACCGACGGTCAGATTCTGGTGTGGACCGATGCCTTCGGCCTGGGAGGTCCCAAGGCGCCGCGTTTTGTGCGCCGCTACGCGAATCTGCGCGGCGCGCTGCTGGAAGGAGCGAAGGACTATGTCGCAGATGTGGGTGAACGTTCCTTCCCCAACGCCGAGGAGTCTTTCGAGGACTAAGGTCTTAAGCCATGCAGATCCTCACAACTAAATCCGAACTCCGTGCCTTCCGCGCGGCAGCGTCCGGTTCCGTGGGTTTGGTGCCCACGATGGGCGCGCTTCACGACGGCCACGCTTCCCTCATTCGCCGCGCCCGCGAAGACAACGACACCGTGGTGTGCTCGGTCTTTGTCAATCCCCTCCAGTTCACGGACCTGGGCGACTGCGAAGACTACCGCGCCTACCCGCGCACCCTCGACGCGGATGCCGCACTGCTGGACTCGTTGGGAGTCGATGCGGTCTTCGCCCCCAGCGTGGAGGAAATGTACCCGGGTGGCACCCCGCGGGTGTGGGTGCGCACGGGTGAGATGGGCTCGGTCTTGGAAGGTGCCTCGCGCCCCGGCCACTTTGACGGCGTGGCCACCGTGGTGAGCAAGCTGTTTCACCTTGTCACACCAGACCGCGCTTATTTTGGACAAAAGGATGCGCAGCAAGTAGCGATCATCCGCCGCCTGGTGGCGGACCTCGACCTGCCGCTGGACATCATCAGCGTGCCCATCGTGCGCGCAACGGACGGCGTGGCCGAGTCCAGCCGCAATGCGCGCCTCAGTGCCGCCGAGCGTGAGCAGGCGGTCGCCTTATCCCAGGCACTCTTCGCGCTGCAGGATGGCGCCTCACGTGAAGAAGCTGAGGCCCAGCTCGCTTCCTCCCCCGGCGTGACGGTGGATTACCTCACCGTGGTGAACCCGGCCACGCTCGAGCCCGTAGATGCACAACACCGGCCCGCCTTGGCGCTGGTAGCAGCGCATGTGGGGCCGGTGCGGCTCATCGATAACTTGGTGCTGGAGGCTTAACCTTTCAGCAGGTGGGCTACGGCCTCGCGCTCCTCACGCAGCTCCTGCACGGAGGCCTCGATGCGCTCCTTCTGGAAATCGCTGAGCTCCAGGCCTTGGACGATTTCCCACTTGCCGTCGCGGCAAATGGTGGGAAAGCCGCAGATGAGGCCCTCGTCTACACCGTAGGAACCATCCGAAGACACGGCGGCGGTGCGCCAATCCTCGGTGCCGTGGACCCAATCGTGCATGTGATCCACGGCGGCAGATGCCGCCGACGCCGCGGACGAGCTGCCGCGCACCTCAATGATCTCCGCGCCGCGCTTGGCCACCTTGGGGATCATCTCCTCGCGGTACCACTGCTCATCTACCTCAGCGTTGGAGTAGGTCAGGTCCGGGAACTGGGTGGCGGAGTGGTTGCCCCAGACCGCAATCTTGGAAAAGTCCTTGGTGGCCTTGCCCGTCTTGGCCGCCAACTGGCCCAAGGTGCGGTTGTGATCCAGACGCATGAGCGCGTTGAACTGGGAGCTATCCAGATCCGGCGCGCTATGCGCGGCAATCAGCGCGTTGGTATTGGCTGGGTTGCCCACCACCAGCACGCGAACATCACGCGCCGCGTAGTCATTGATGGCCTTGCCCTGCTCGGTAAAGATGGCGCCATTGGCCTCGAGCAGGTCAGCGCGCTCCATGCCCTTGCTGCGCGGGCGGGAGCCCACAAGGAATGCGGCGGAGGCATCCTCGAAAGCGACCTTGAGGTCATCGGTCACCGTAATCGAGTTCACCAGCGGCAGGGCGGAGTCGCGCAGTTCCATGGCCACGCCCTCGGCCTTTTCTACTACCGCGGGGATTTCCAACAGGGCAAGGTCAACCGGGGTGTCCTTGCCAAATACGTCGCCCGCGGCAATCCGCCACAGCAGGGAGTAGGCGATATTTCCGGCGGCACCGGTAACGGTTACTTTTACTGGCTGGGTCATGCTCATTCCTCCTCAAATGTCGTGGAGATGTAAGCGTCCCTCATGCACGCCACCCTCCACGGGATGTATCCACCCCCGAGCTTAGCGCTATACGGAGGTAGCGTGTTGTGAAATAAATCCCCCTCTTTCGGAGGGAAAACGCCGCCAAATTTCCGGATATTACCCCCATTTACCTCCAAATTAACGCCCCCAATGGGCACATTCCTCCCGCGGGGTGGGGTTAATCGGGCATGATGGAAGCGGCACAGACCCCACTTGGGAGCGCGCTTGCAGGGATGCATTCACCGCCTGTGGGCGGCTGCACGGTGGCCAACCACTGCCGCATCGAACCAGCATGAGGCCGATCGTGCAGTTCCCGAGACACTACCCACCATCGCCACATCGGCGCCGCGAAGCAGAGATAGGACACATGCTATGAGCACTGAGCACACCGAACCGCTGCACGCTGCGGAGCAGGCGGAGGACTCCGACGCTCACGCTGCGGATTCCATCAGCACCGATGCCGTGGTGGATATCGCCATTTCCCAGTTTTCCGCGTGGGGTTTTTCTGAAACCAAGCTGGACACCATTGCCGCGGAATCCGGCATGTCCAAGCGCATGATTCACTACCACTTTGGCGATAAGCAGGGCCTGTGTTTGAGCGCTCTAAGCACCGCCGCCGAGCGCCTCCGCCCCAATGAAGAGGACTTGGAGCTCGATTCCGCGGTCCCGGTCGAGGGCGTGCGCAAGCTGGTGGACTGGATCTTCTGGCAATACGTCAACCACCCCGAGGCCATTCGCATGATGACCTGGGAAACCGCCCAGTCCATCGTGGGCTCTTCCACCAATCCCGTGGCGGATTTCAGCGGCGTCGCCCTCCACCTCGACCGCCTGCTCATGCTGGGCCAGGACGCCGGTGCCTTCCGCCCGGGCATTTCCACCAACGATATTTTCACCATCATCGCCTCGCTCACCTCGTACCGCGTGACCAACCGGGCGATGATGGACAACCTATTGGGCGTGGATATGTCCAGCCAGGCAAATACCGACGGCATGCACCGGCTTACCGTCGATACCGTGCTGGCATTCCTCACCGCCAATATCCCCGATTCCGGCCACGAGTCTTATTTGGTGCCTTCTGATGCCGACGAGGGCGATGAGGCCTCCCCGCAAGATATCTACGGCGAGGCATAAAAGTAGGGGCACCGGCTGCTTGCCGATGCCCCCTTCTAACTAAGCCGATTCCTTCGCCTCATCCTTGTAGGTGAATTCGGGCTCTGCGCCCTGGGTGACGCAGCCCGCGGTGATGTGCACGGCGGAAATATCTTCCCGGTCCGGCAGCTCAAACATCACTGGAACGAGCAGTTCTTCAAGGATCGCGCGCAGGCCGCGCGCGCCGGTTTTGCGCTCGAGGGCGAGCTCTGCGATGGCATCCAGCGCCCCGTCATCCATGTGCAGCTCGCAATCATCCATCTCAAATAGGCGGCTGTACTGCTTGAGCAGCGAGTTCTTGGGCTCAGTGAGCACCTTAACCAGGGCCTCGCGGTCCAAGTTATCCACCGTCGCCACCACGGGCAGGCGGCCGATAAATTCTGGGATCAAGCCGAACTTCACGAGGTCTTCCGGGCGCACCTGGGAGAATAGGTCCACCTTTTCCCGCTCGTCTTCGGTGCCGAGCTTCGCGCCAAAGCCAACGCCCTTCTTGCCCACGCGATCCGCGATCACCTGGTCAAGGCCCGCAAACGCGCCGGCGACGATGAAGAGGATATTGGAGGTATCTAGCTGGATAAATTCCTGGTTCGGGTGCTTGCGCCCGCCCTGCGGTGGGATGGCGGCCACGGTTCCCTCCAGGATCTTCAGCAGCGCCTGTTGCACGCCCTCGCCGGAGACATCGCGGGTAATGGAGGGGTTTTCAGACTTGCGGGAAATCTTATCCACCTCGTCGACGTAGATGATGCCGCGCTGGGCGCGCTCCACGTCAAAGTCCGCCGCCTGCAGCAACTTCAAGAGGATGTTTTCTACGTCCTCACCGACATAACCGGCCTCCGTCAGGCTGGTGGCATCCGCGATGGCGAAAGGCACATCCAGCAGGCGCGCCAAGGTCTGGGCCAGGTAGGTCTTACCTGAACCGGTGGGCCCCAGCATCAAAATATTGGACTTGGAGATCTCTACCTCTTCGCCTTCGGCCTTCTTACGGCGCGCATCTAGCGCGGCGGATTCTTCGGCCTTAATGCGCTTGTAGTGGTTATACACCGCTACCGACAGCACGCGCTTGGCCTTGTCTTGGCCAATGACGTACTTATCCAAAAAGGAAGAAATCTGCGAAGGCTTAGGCAGGCGCACCTCCGCTTCGGAAGATTCCTCGGCCTGCTCGTGGCCGAGCTCTTCTTCAATAATCTCATTGCAGAGCTCGATGCACTCATCGCAGATGTAGACCCCGCCGCCGGCGATGAGCTTTTTCACCTGCTTTTGGCTCTTTCCGCAGAAGGAACACTTCAGGAGATCAGCGCTTTCTTGCATACGTGCCATTCAGTACTTTCACACTCGCTCTTGTTTACCGCTTTTTAAAGGTGGGGCGGAAGGCTCGCTTACTTCCATCCCCGCGGTTGGTTGTTCAAAAATCTACCTTAGTAAATCAACCCGACACGGCTCTTATTCATTCCCTCCGCGTGGCGAAATTCGCAGATCTTTATCCGCCCACACCACTAAACTTGGGATTGGATCCTCCACTTCCTCCACCACCGCCGAAGGAGCCATTTCATGTTTGACCTCACCAACCGTACCGCGATTGTCACGGGCGGAGCTGCGGGCATCGGCAAGGGCATCGTTGCCTGCCTGCGCGAAGCCGGCGCCAGCATCGTCATTGCCGATATCGATGCCGACAAGGCCGAAGCAACCGCCGCAGAGCTCGGCGCGACCGCCTACCCCGTCGATGTCACCGATAGGGCCTCCATCAAAGAAATGTTTGCCAAGGTCCACGCCGCGCACGGGGCGATCGACATCGTCTGCTCCAATGCCGGGGTCTTTCCCAACTGCCCGCTGGAAGAGATGACCGATAAGCAGTGGGAGACCATGTTTGACATCAATACCCACGGCACGTTCAAGGTCGTGCAAGAAGCCCTGCCGTATATGAAGGAGCGCGGCTACGGGCGCATCGTCATCACCACCTCCATTACCGGCTCACACACCGGCTTTCCTGGCTGGGCGCATTACGGCGCCTCCAAGGCGGCCCAACAGGGCTTTATCCGCTCCGCTGCGCTAGAAATCGCCCGCGATGGCATCACCATCAATGGCGTATTGCCCGGAAATATCCTCACCGAGGGCCTCGAGGCACAGGGCCAAGAGTACCTCGATGAGATGACGCGCTCCATCCCGCTGCACCGGCTTGGCAACCCCCGCGATATTGGCAACGCCGCGGCCTTCCTCGCCTCCACCGAGGCCGGATATATCACCGGCCAAACGCTGATTATTGATGGCGGCCAGCTCCTGCCCGAAACCCCGGAGGCCATCCTGCCGCCGCGCTAGCGCTTGCCGATGCCCAGCCCTATAACGCAGATAACCCGCCAGGCACCTAGGATGGTGCCTGGCGGGTTATCTAGTGCGGCTTTTATTGCAGCCAGCCGAATTCGAGCAAGAATGCCTCAACATCGAGCATTTCCAGCTCATCTGGTGCATGGCCGACAACGAATGCGAAGGACTCAGCGACGTCCTTGGTCGTCGCGGGGGTAAGCCCCGCGTCAACGAGATTTTCCGCTACGCGGGCAGAAACCGGTGCCTGAGACACGGTATCCAAACCCGTACCCGTGGTGGAGTCCTTGAACATATCGCTAATGCCACCAATGAAGGTCCGCATCGTGTTCATCTCTCTCACCTCTCAATGTTGCTCTGTTGATAGGTACAAATATACTTGGTACTTACCCACTAAGCAACCCCTAAGCCATTTAAAGTTAATCTTTTGTTAACATTAAATGGCTATGAGGCATATTACATGGTCACGGGCTTGCTATATAGTCCGCGGGTTACTCTTAAAGGTCGCCAAATGGTGCGAAACCAAAGTAGTGGTCTAGGGAATCGCGCGCGATCCACGCGATTGCCACCACGATAACGACACCCAGTACGGCATAAACGGTCCAACCCAGCAGCTTCATTTGGCGGCTAGCGGGAGTATCTCCTACCACCACACCATTGTCATCCCGAATGGGATCACCTGTCATGGAACGCATGCCCAAGGCGAAGAGCAAGGGGATACCAGCACCGAAGACAAGGGCCAGGCCAGCGACGCGGAGTATAGATTCGAAGATTTCTGCAACAGTCATGTTCTAGCGCTCCTCTTGTGGAGTAGATGAGGTGGAGTCGTTGTCCCCGTTGACCGCCGCTACCGGGGTCATGCCCCCTGAAGCTGCGACAGACTCTTTCGCACCAACGCGTGGCTCCAAGGACGAATCCACGGACTCAGCGTTCTCATCCCAGTCATTATTAACGTTGGATGCATCAACTGGGTTCATACGGGAGCGGATGACGATGAGCGCCGTCATGGCCAAGAGTAGAACGAAGTCCACGATAGCGCCGGTTGCCACATTGGTAGCGGAAGAGACGCCGTGCGCCAACCACCACGATGCGAAGCCAACAAAGGCGGCACAGGGCAGCGTAATGAGCCAGGCAGCCACCATGCGCATTGCAACACCCCAGCGCACTTCCGCGCCACGGCGGCCCAAACCAGTACCAAGGATAGAGCCGGTGGACACGTGGGTCGTAGACAGAGCCATACCACCGGCTGAGGAAGTCAGGATGATGGCCGCGGAGGTAGCCTCGGCTGCCATACCTTGCGGGGATTCGATCTCCACCAAGCCCTTACCCAGGGTGCGGATAACGCGCCAACCGCCGGACAAGGTACCGGCCGCAATGGCAATCGCACAGCCGAAGATGACCCAGGTTGGAATGCGGGCATCGGCAGCCGCGTGGCCCGAAGCCACGAGGGCGAGGAAGATAACGCCCATGGTTTTCTGAGCGTCACCGGCGCCGTGTGCCAGCGATACCAAGCAGGCGGTCACAATCTGGCCATGGCGGAAGTGCTCGTTCTTTTCCTTTTTCGGAATGGTGTTGGTCACCCAATAAACGAGGAAGGTGGCGCACGCAGATACCAAGGCGGCGATAATCGGGGACGCCACCGCCGGAATGATGATCTTGGCCATAATGGAGGTCCACTCCACTCCCCCAGTGCCCATGGCGGCGAAACCAGCGCCGATAAGGCCACCGAAAAGGGCGTGGGAAGAGCTGGACGGTACCCCGAGCAACCAGGTGAAAAGGTTCCACAGAATACCGCCGATAAGACCGGTAAAGACCACCATCAACAGGGCTTGGCCATCCGAGTCGGCGGCTGCACCCGAAAGGTCATAGGAATCGAGGTTGACGATGCCTTTGGCCACCGTTGCCGCGACATTCACGGACAAGAATGCGCCAACGAGGTTAAGTACGGCAGAAATCGCCACCGCAGTAAATGGCTTCAGCGCGCCAGTAGCAATGGAGGTTGCCATCGCATTGGCTGTGTCGTGAAAACCATTGGTGAAGTCGAAGGCTAAGGCGGTAAACACCACAATGCCCAAGATAATCAGAGTCGCTGTCACAGCATTGGCCCCTTGTAAGCAATTAACAAATGAGAAGAAAGTGTTATTGCGGCGCCATCACGCGTCGCGTACGAAGTGCAGCGTACTCCGCAACAATAAGTTGAGCCAATAGCTTTTCTAAGAAGTAAACTGCACTTTGCCTAGTGTTAACCTTCCACATATGCCTGAGCGCTAGGCACCTGCCAAAGATCTGCGGTTTACCAGCAATTTTTAAGACACCTAATCTATTTTCACCCTTTAATAGCGTGGCAGAAAACACTTAGAGAGGTGCGCCGGCTTAACACCAACACACCTCTCGAAATAAAGGTTTTAGCTTCCCTTTTTAGCGGAAGGTAGCAAACTTCTTGACCACCCAGCGGCTCAGCACGAGTAGGACGATGCCCAGTGCGATGGAGACGACACCTAAGGAAATAAAGAAGGTGTTTTCCGCACCCGCATCCTCTGGGTTGTAGAAGCTAGCCAGCGAACCGGCAAGTGCGGTACCCATGGCCACGGCCATCATCCACACGGCCATCATGCGCGATGGGAACGCCTCAGGTGCCACCTTGGTGGCCAGAGAGTTGCCCACTGGGGACAACATCAGCTCACCCATGGTGAATAGGAAGAGGATCCAGATAATGACATACATTGGCGTGGAGTTTGCGCCCGAGCCGGAGAATGGCAGGAAGAAGAACAGCGAGATACCGATGATGATATTGGCCACGCCGAACTTCACCGGCGTGGACCACTGACGGTCACCGAGCTTCGTCCACATAGCCGCGAAGATTGCAGAGAAGATAACGATGAAAATCGGGTTAATGGACTGCACCAATGACGGCGGAATCTCGATACCAAAGATGTGGCGGTCCAGGCGCACATCGGCGTAAATGGTCATCACGGTAAATTGCTGCTGGAAGATACCGAAGAACAGCACACCGGAGATGAACATTGGAATAAAGCCCAAGAGGCGGTTCTTTTCTTTCCGGGTCACCAAATCAGAGGTGTACATCTGAATCCAGAAGTACACGGCGGCGATCAGGGCAACGGCGGTGACGATATTAGACAGCCACTCTACCTTGATGATCCCAGTACCCAGGCCGATAACCATGACGAGGACAGCGACGACAATCGCGCCCAAGCCCAGCATGCGCTGTTTAAAATCTGCAGGATTAGGAATTTCGTGACCAGCGTCCTTAATCGTGGTCTTACGCATGGCAGTATACTGGATAAGGCCTAGGGCCATACCGACGGCAGCGATGCCGAAGCCCCAGTGGAAGCCCTTCCAGCCCCACATTGCGGTGGTAAGAAGCGGTCCGAAGAGGGCACCAATATTAACGCCCATGTAGAAGACGGAGAAGCCGCCGTCACGGCGAGGATCGTCGCGGCTATACAGCGAGCCCAGCACCACCGAAGCGGTAGTCTTTACACCGCCGGAACCAACGGCGATGAGGATCAGGCCGATAGCCAGGCCGGTTACGGCAGGAATGAAGGCCAAGACGAGGTGACCAGCCATCACCATGAGTGCGGAGTAGAACAGGGTGCGCTCCGCACCGAGGATGCGGTCAGCTACCAACGATGCCAACAGGCATGCCATGTACACCAAGCCGCCGTAGGCACCGACGATCGACGTCGCGTCGCCACGGTCGAGGCCTAGGCCGCCATCGGTGGTGGCGTAGTACATATACAGCAGCACGATGGACTGCATGCCGTAGAAGCTGAAGCGCTCCCACATCTCCACGCCGAACAGGTTAGCCAGCCCCCACGGGTGGCCGAAAAATGTGCGCTCCCCGCTCGAAGCAGCGGGTGCGGAGGTTCGATCCTCCGCTTCTGGTTCCTTATTTGTCATAACATAATACGACCACTCAGAGGCCTAATTCACAAATCGGCCATTATACGTGAAACATCGCACTAAATAATCTGCCTAACGACCTGCAGATATTTCTCTGAAAGATTCACCCCGTTTGGGGTAGATGTGCGTGCACCGTTACTCGCCCAGCGCACCTTCTCATAGGCATATACTGCAGTCGCTTATACGCAAATAATAAAAGCCCTGCGAGGGCTTCTCTCGAAGCGGTCTCACAGGGCCTCCGCTGATGGATTCAGTCCATCAGGACCGAATTAAGAATTGAGCTTGCGGTACTCAAAGACGGTATCGATAATTCCGTATTCCACAGCGTCTTCCGCAGTCAGGATCTTATCGCGGTCGGTGTCGATGCGGATTTGCTCGGACGTACGGCCGGTGTGCTCCGCCAAGGTGTTTTCCATCAAGGTGCGCATACGCTCGATCTCTGCGGCCTGGATCTCCAAGTCCGAGACCTGACCCTGGGTGCCCTGGGTTGCAGGCTGGTGGATCAATACGCGCGAGTTCGGCAGCGCCGCACGCTTGCCCGGAGCACCAGCGGCCAACAGCACTGCAGCAGCAGAAGCCGCCTGGCCCAGGCACACGGTCTGCACATCAGGGCGCACGTAGCGCATGGTGTCATAAATTGCCATCAGGGCAGTAAAGGAGCCACCGGGCGAGTTGATATACATGGTGATGTCACGGTCCGGATCCTGGCTTTCAAGAACCAGCAGCTGGGCCATGATGTCATTGGCAGAGGTGTCATCGACCTGGGTACCCAAGAAGATGATGCGCTCTTCAAAGAGCTTAGAGTACGGGTTGGTTTCCTTCGTCCCCTGAGCGGACTGCTCAATAAAAGAAGGCAGTACGTAACGGGAACTTGGCATCTGCGACTTATTCATAGTGATTTTCTCCTTATTCCCTAGTTGCTCAGCGGGCCGTTTACAGACTCGATTACGTGGTCAACAATGCCGTAATCCTTGGCTTGCTGCGCAGTCATCCAGCGGTCACGGTCAGAGTCCTTGGTGATCTGCTCGAAGGTTTGGCCGGTGTGCTCTGCAATGAGCTCGGCCATCTCGCGCTTGGTCTGTGCGAATTGCTCCGCCTGGATGGCGATATCGGCAGCGGTACCGCCCACGCCAGCGGAAGGCTGGTGCATCATGATGCGAGCGTGCGGCAGTGCATAGCGCTTGCCCTTCGTACCACCAGAGAGCAGGAACTGGCCCATAGAAGCGGCCAAGCCCATGCCGTAGGTGGAGATATCGCAGGGCGAGTACTTCATCGTGTCATAAATGGCCATGCCCGCGGTCACGGAGCCACCCGGGGAGTTGATGTAGAGCGAAATATCGCGCGTGGGATCCTCTGCGGAAAGCAGCAGGATCTGTGCGCACAGCTTATTGGCAATTTCATCGTCTACCTGGGTGCCCAAAAAGATAATGCGCTCGTGCAACAGGCGCTCATAGACGCTGTCACCCAAGTTCAGGCCGGAGCCTGCTGGGGTGGTCATCTGAAGCTGGTCAGATTTCTTAGACATTCGAAAAGTCTCCTTGAGGACGGTTAATCTCTAATGCCACCACACTACTTAATGTGGCGATAATTGTGGGGTCTGTTCGCTATCAGCGTTTGCACCGATCTTTGTCTGCTTTTTCGACCCGGCGATGAGAAAAGCCCAGCCAGACTTCCTCGCTGGTGCGAGGGGCCAAGCTGGGCTTTTAAGGAGAAGATTTACTCCGCGTCGGTAGCTTCGTTCTCATCTTCTTCTACTTCACCGAAGTACTGCTCAACGTCAACGTCGTTGCCTTCTTCGTCCTTTACGGTGGTACGGCAAATGGCGGCAGCCAGTGCCTTGCCGCGGCGTACGTCAGAGAACAGGTTGGCAATCTGGCCGTTGGACTGCAGCTGCTGGATGAACTGGTTCGGGTCCATGCCGTAGGACTGCGCGGTGAACAGGATGTGGTCCGAGAGCTCCTGCTGGGAAACTTCCGGCTCTTCCTTTTCTGCCACGGCATCCAAGAAGATCTGCGTGCGCACGGACTCTTCGGCCTGCTCGCGGGTCTGCTTATCAAACTCTTCGCGGGAGGTGCCCTGTGCCTCGAGCAGCTGTGCCAGTGCCTTCTCATCGTGTGCGAGCTGGCCCAGGATCTGGTGCAGCTGGGCGTGAGCCTGCTCGTCGACTACGGACTGGGGCAGCTCAAAGTCGACATCGGCAAGCGCAGCCTTCAGAACCTCATCGCGGATCTGGCCGGCCTGCTCAGCCTTCTTGGACTCCTCAACCTCGGTCTTGGTGGCTTCGCGCAGCTCCTCGATGGTGTCGTACTCGGAGGCCATCTGGGCAAACTCATCGTCCATATCCGGCAGCTTGCGCTCCTTGGTCTGCTGCACGTGGACCTTGAAGGTAGCCTCTTCGTCCTTGTGCTCGCCGGACTGGATGGTGGAGGTGAACTCGTTATCCTCGCCGGTCTTCATGCCGCGCAGTGCGGTGTCCAGCCCCTTGATGAGGTTGTCATCACCAATGGAGTAAGACAGGCCCTCGGTGGAAGCCTCCTCGATCTTCTCGCCGTCCACCTCTGCGGTGATGTCGATGATGGCGTAGTCACCGGTCTTCATCTTGCGCTTGGTGTCCTTCAGTTCACCGAAGCGCTCTGCAAGATCCTCGAGGGCCTTGTCCACGTCTTCCTCGCCGGCCTTGATGGCCGGGACGATGACGGAGATTTCGGAGAAGTCCGGAACCTCGAACTCAGGGCGAATGTCAACCTCGGCGGTAAACTCGACGAAGTCCTTGTCCTCGATCTTGGAAATGTCTACGTCCGGCTGGCCGATGACCTTCAGGTCCTCGGACTGAACGGCCTGCTCATAGCGGGAAGGCAGCATGTCATTGACAACCTGCTCCAGAATCGGGCCGCGGCCGAAGCGAGCGTCGATCAGCTGGCGCGGGGCCTTGCCCTTACGGAAACCTGGAATAGAAACCTGCTGCGCGATTGCCGCGTAAGCTTGATCGATTTCCTGGTCTAGCTCCGCAAACGGAACGTTGACGGTGAGCTTAACGCGGGTATCGCTCAGCTTGTCTACGGTGGTCTTCACGAGTGAATCTCCCTGGCTTCATTGTTTTTCTACGTACATAAAAATTAAAGGGGGTCTGAAAAACCTTATTAGGGCATTTTCAGACCCCCATACGTCGGGGCGACAGGATTTGAACCTGCGACCCCCTGCTCCCAAAGCAGGTGCGCTACCAAACTGCGCCACGCCCCGTATGTAGGCCACCAAGTTGCCTTGGCTGCGTTGCATACCTGAGACAGTTTAGCGTGTTGGTTTTAAATCTCCTAAATCAACCCCCTGTTAAGGGCGTAGACGCAGGTTAACGGCATAATTTCTGGCCGCTTGACTTAGAAATCGAAATCAAACATACCGTCAAAGAAGCCGCCGCCATCGCCGTCAGATAATCCATCGAAGAATCCGCCACCGTCACCGGCGTCTCCCCCTCCGGCATCGCCGCCCATATCACCGGGGTCACCGGCGTCTCCGGCATCTCCTACGTCTGCGCCGCCGTCGGCTCCGTCTATGCCGCCGCCTTCGGCGCCGCCCCAGTCGCCGTTTTCTGCGGCGGCTGCGGAATAGCCCACGCCGGACATGCCGGCAAACATGGCGTTAAACATCATGGAATAACCCATCATCCACACGCCCGTTTGCAGGGCATCTTCCCACCAAGGGCGGGAGTACCAACCGGCCGGAACGGGACGGCCGGCCACGGTTCCGCCTGGGTAATAGTTCGGGGTTTCCTCAGAGGCGTAGGGGGAGGCAGTCAATTCCTGCCCATTGGCATCCACCGTGCGCTTCTCGGTGACCTTACCGGCGGCGCGCTGCCCCTCCAGCGGCGGCAATTCCGGCCCTGGGTTCATGTCCATAATCTCGCGGGCGGCATTGACGTAATGCATGCCCTCAAGCGCCGATTCGCGGGCCAAATTGGCCTGCTTGACCGTGGTGGCCCTTGAAATAGCGGAGTTAGCCGCAGTAAAGCGCTCTGATGCGTCCGCCATCGCCTGCTGCGAGGCGGTATCCGTACCGGAAATCTGCATGACCTGGCCACCCAGGCGCTCAATCCAGCGGCGCGCATCCGCCTGGGCATCCGCTAACTGCTGCGCCTCTCGCTCCTCCCGGCTCTTTTTTGAGCTGCGCGAGGATAGATACCACGCGCCGCCACCGAGTACGACTACAAGAAGTAGAAGTTCCACAACAATCATCGCTTTCTTTACTGGAATTGGTCCTACCTATTTTAACGGCCTACCCACTGCGCGTGTTCCCTATTTTCATTTTGGGGCGCTCATGCGCTAAAGTAGCCGACAGCGTTCAAGGTAACGCTGTGGGAATGTCGTATAGTGGCTAATACCTCAGCCTTCCAAGCTGAAGACGCGGGTTCGATTCCCGTCATTCCCTCCATGTTTGTACTGCAATAATTGACTATTGCAGCTGGTTGTTAGCGGTAAGTGGAACCATTGGTAGAACCATTTTGGTTGGCGTGTTTAAACCCTCACAGATTGTATATTCTGTGGGGGTTTGAATATTTTTAGCTTTGGTTAGAGTTTCTTCCAGAGTGCGGGCACGGCGGGCGCCCCCATCCGGCTCGTGTGGTGTGGGTTTGGGTTGTTTTTGGGAAATATTCTTAAAATGTTCGTTCTTCCAGTTTACCAATAACGCATTACTGTGTAATACTAGTGAATGTAAGGCTGCAAGGCACTTACAAAACTGAAGAGGTGATGGAGGTCGCGGCGCTAATTATTTCACTGTGTAGCCTAGCTATTCAGATAAAGCAGCACCGCAACGACCACCCACCAAAATCGGGTAGGCATCGCAAATAGCCTCTAGGGGCACACCTCCCAATATACCGAAAGGACACATTACAGTGACATTGAAACAGGCCTCCGCCGTCTCAGGCATCGTAGTCGCCGCCGCCTACTCGATAATTGCCGATTCGCCCATCTGGCTTATTGTCATAGCCTTAGCGGCACTATCCGGCTACAACCTAGCTACAGCCACTAACCAAGGGAGGAAAAACCGTGCAGCCTAAAATCATCGATGTCGATACCGGCGATGAATTGTGGACTGGCTCGGATTGCGCCGCCCATATCGGCGTGAGCTACGCAACCTGGCGCAATTACTCAGCTAATCACCGCACCCCTGAGCATGTGGCCACGATTTTGGGCCGCACGCGACTGTGGCTTGCTGAGGATATTAAGCGCTGGCACGCGTCCCGGCCGGGGTCACCCAGCCAGCTCCGCCGTTAGGCCTCCTTGCTGGTTCCTTAGCTTTATCGAGGTCCCTGCTTGCCGATGCCTCCCTCCATCCCGCCGCCCATCTCCCGCCAAGCGCGGCTATAAATACATCACATTGGGGCGGTAGCCAGAAAAGCGTAATCTGGTGTCCATGACCGTACCTAATATTACTTTGAACGATGGAAATACAATCCCCCAGCTGGGCTTTGGCGTCTTCCAAATGGACCCGGAAAAGACCGAGGAATACGTAGCTGAGGCGCTGCGCGTGGGCTACCGCCACATCGATACCGCAGCCATCTACGGCAATGAAGAAGGCGTGGGCAAGGCCATTGCCAACTCCGGCATCCCGCGCGAGGAACTCTTCATTACCACCAAACTGTGGAACGACCGCCACACCGATGCCGCTGCAGCGCTGGATGAATCCCTGCAGAAGCTGGGCCTTGACTACGTAGACCTGTACCTCATCCACTGGCCTACCCCAGCCAAGGGCACGTACGTGGAGGCTTGGAAGCAGCTCATTGAACTGCGTAAAGAAGGCAAGGCGAAGTCCATCGGCGTGTCCAACTTTGAGCCGGAGCACTTAGATCAGTTGGAGTCACACACGGACGTCGTCCCCGCGATTAACCAAGTGGAGCTGCACCCTTACCTGCAGCGCTGGCGCGAACTGGACGCTGGCCGCGCCCACGGCATCGCCATCGAGGCATGGGGCCCGCTGGGTCAGGGCAAGAGCGATATCTTGGAGGCACCAGAGGTTACTGAAGCCGCCGAGGCGCACGGTGTTTCCCCAGCCCAGGCCATTATTCGCTGGCACCTGCAAAATGGGGTCATCCTCTTCCCCAAGTCCTCGACGCCATCGCGCATTGCAGAAAACTTCGATGTCTTCGGCTTCGAGCTCACTGATGCAGAGATGGCCGCCATTACCTCTTTGGAGGAAGGCGAAGACGGCCGCGGTGGGCACCACCCCAATGACATGAACGACGCCTAATGCGCTTGGTGTAACCACCACATAGAAACGCCGCGTGGCACAAAGGGCCCGCGGCGTTCATTTATGTCTATTTAAGGAACCTGGCGGTTTTAGCGCGGGTCCTTGGGCAGCTCGGGTGGGATATTGGTGCGCTCGTATTCTGCGAGGATATCGATGCGGCGCTGGTGACGCTCGGCGCGGGACCATTCTTGATCCAAGAAAGCATCCACGATTTCTAGGGCCTCTTCCTGCGAGTGCATGCGCCCGCCGATGCCGATGAGCTGCGCATTATTGTGCTCGCGGGCTAGGCGTGCCGTTTCTGGCGACCATGCCAGCGCACAGCGCGCGCCCTTGACCTTATTGGCGGCAATCTGCTCGCCATTTCCGGATCCACCTAGCACGATTCCCAGGGAACCTGGATCGTTGACGGTGCATAGGGCCGCTTCAATGCAGAATGCGGGGTAGTCATCCTCGGCGTCATAGGTATGAGCGCCGCAATCGATGACGTCATGGCCTTGTTTGGTGAGGTGTTCAGAAATCAGGTTTTTGGTCTCAAAACCTGCGTGGTCAGCTCCAAGATATACGCGCATAGCCCCTACAGTACCGGCACCGCCGCCTTCTGGGCACCACTTTCTACAACCTATTTCGTTCATCGTCCGGTGCTGTTAAGCTAAAGCGCAGATTACGTGCTGCATAGAAAGGCTAAAGCATGGCCCCTCGCGTCCTCGCACTCTACGGCAGCATCCTTGCTATCGCGGTGCTGTTATTTGCGGCGAATATCTTCTTAACCAATAAGAACTACCTCGTGCCGCTTATTCATACCGTACTTTTCACTGTCGCCCACCTTGTTCTTGGGCCGTGGTGGCTGAATCAGAGGGTACTAAAGAAAAATCGCCTCGGCGGTTTAGCCGCGGTGATTGGGGTGTTATCCCTGCTTACCGCGGCCTCATGGGCTACGTGGGTGGCCGCCGCTTGGTCAGAATTTCAAGCCCAGACGGCCCTGCCCATTATCAATATCGCCGGGGTGCCGGCGTTTTTACTCACGCCGGTCATCGCGGTGTGCTGCCTGGCCGCCGCCGTGCGCCGCAAGCAAGGCCAGCAGCGCTCATAACTAGTCCTCTTCTACCTGTGGCATCTCTGTGCGAGAGCGCTTGAGTTCGAAGAAGTAAGGGAACTGGGCTAGGCGCACGGAGGCATCGAAAAGCTCACCGGCTTCCTCACCCGTGGGAACGCGGGTAATAACCGGGCCGAAGAAGGCGGTATCGCCCAACTTAATAACCGGGGTTCCTACCTCATCGCCCACGGAAGAAATGCCGTTGTGGTGGTATTCGCGCAGCTTCTCGTCGTACTCCTCGGTGCGTGCCACCTCCGCAAAGTCTGCGGGGAGGCCAACCTGCTCTAATGCCTGGGCGATGATCTCGTCATAGCCGCCATCCCCCTTCTTTCCGCCATTGCCCTTGGCGTGAATCAGGGTGCCCATGGCGGTATAGAGCTCGTCTACCTTTTCTGGCTGCTCGGTCTTTACCTTGGCAAATACGCGGGCAGGGCCCCAGTTGGCCTCCATCATCTCCATGTATTCGGGATCGAGATCGCGGCCATCATTCAGCACCGACAGGGACATCGGCTCGAATTCCACCGTAATATCGCGGACCTTTTCTACCTCTTTGATCCAGCGGGACGTTGCCCATGCGAAGGGGCAGGAAGCGTCGAACCAAAACTTAACTGGGGTGGTCATTATTCCTCCTTGAAATAAGTGCAGTTTGCCCCACCACTGTAAACGCGCTGCTAACCTTGATGCATCACTATTTTCGTTAGCAAAGGAGAATCTAGGCAATGACCTCTGTAAACCTCACGTGGGAGGAAGCAAAAAATCGCTCCCAGATGCTCAAGGTTGAGCATTACGATGTCGCTTTAGACCTTAAGCATTCCGATACCCACTTCCTGTCCACCACCACGGTGCGCTTTAGCACCCAGGAGGCCGGTTCTACCTTCATCGATCTGCGCGCGGACAAGCTGCACGAGGTGCGCCTGAACGGAAACCCGCTGCCCACGCAGTCCTATGACCCCACCTACGGCATTCCCCTCTCCGGGCTGCAGGTAGCGGATTACACGCTCAAGGTCACCGCGGAGATCCCCTTCTCCCGCACCGGCGAAGGCCTGCACCGCTTCGTGGACCCTGCCGATAACGAGGTCTACCTCTACACCCAGTTTGAAACCGCCGATGCCAAACGCGTCTTTGCCTGCTTCGACCAGCCGGATCTGAAGGCCACCTACTCCCTGCACTTTAAGGCCCCAGAGGAGTGGACCATTATCACCAATGGCCCGGTCACCCGCGAGGGCGATACCTCCCATTCTGAGATCGACTACCCGCTATCGACCTACCTGGTTGCCCTGTGCGCAGGCCCCTACCACGAGGTCACCGATACTTGGCGCGGCGAGCTGACCGAGCACCCCGAAGGCAAGCCGGCGCAAAAGCTCGAGGTCCCGCTCGGTATTTACTGCCGCGCCTCGCTGGCAGATTCCCTCGATGCCGAGCGCCTTTTTACTGAGACCAAGCAGGGTTTCGACTTTTACCACCGCAACTTCGGCTTCCCCTACCCCTTTGGCAAGTACGACCAGATTTTCGTCCCAGAGTTCAACGCCGGCGCGATGGAAAACGCCGGTTGCGTAACCCTCCGCGATGAATACGTCTTTACCTCGCAGGCCACGCACTACAAGTACGAGCGCCGCGCCGATACCGTCCTGCACGAGCTCGCCCACATGTGGTTCGGTGACCTCGTGACCATGCAGTGGTGGAATGACCTATGGCTCAACGAGTCCTTCGCCACCTGGTCCGCGGCCATCTCGCAGGCGGAAGAAACCGAATACGATACCGCCTGGGTCACCTTTGCCAACGTGGAAAAGTCCTGGGCCTACCAGCAGGATCAGCTGCCTACCACCCACCCCATTTCCACCGATGCCAGCGATATCGAAACCGTGGAGCAAAACTTCGACGGTATTACCTACGCCAAGGGCGCCTCGGTGCTCAAGCAGCTGCAGGCCTACGTTGGCCGCGAGAACTTCCTCGCCGGCGTGCGCCGTCACTTCGCCGCTCACGCGTGGGGCAATGCCACCTTCGACGATCTGCTCCGCCACCTCGAGGAGGCCTCCGGGCGCGATCTCTCCTTCTGGGCACAGCAGTGGCTGAAGACCACCGGTATTAATACCCTGGCGGTTGCCACGGGGGCCGATGATGACGGCACCATCACCCAGGCGCAGCTCACCCAGCGCGGCGATACCCTGCGCACCCACCGCGTTGCAGTGGGCCTGTACAGCACGCAGGACGGCAAGGTTGTGCGCACCGAGCGCCTCGAGATGGACGTGGATGGCGAATCCACCGAGATCCCAGAGCTGGTCGGCCGCAACCTGAAGGACATCGACTTCATCCTGCCCAACGATGACGATCTGACCTACTGCCTCATCGATTTGGATGCAGGATCCCTGCAATTTCTGCTGGATAATATCGAGAAATTTGATGACCCCATGGCGCGCACCCTGTGCTGGTCCACCGCCTGGGAGATGACCCGCGCCGGCACCATGCGCGCCCGCGACTTTATCCGCTTGGTGGCCCGCGGTATGAAGGCGGAGACCGAGCTCGCCGTCCTCGAGCGCATCGTCTCGCAGGCCTCTACCGCACTGAAGAACTACGCCGATCCGGCGTGGGCGAAAGACAGCACGGTTTTGGCGCAGGCGCTTGTCGATGGCGCCCGGAGCACCGATGCGCAGCGTTCCATCATCTGCACGCAGGCGCTGTCTAGGATTCGGCTGCACCAGCCGGCCCGCGACTACCTGCACGATCTCCTCGCGGATTCCGATGATGCCGGGCTGCGCTGGTCCGCCGTCGCAGCGCTCGCTGCCGCGGGTGCGCTTGCCGATGCCGAGGCCGCCATCGCCGCCCAGCTCAAGCGCGATAATTCCGCTACCGGCTACTACTCTTCCCTGCGCGCCCACGCCGCGATTGCCACCGCGGATAATAAGCGCGCGGTATGGGAAGAAATCGTAGCCGGGGATCTCACCAACCGCGAGCTCACCTCGAAGCTGGAGGGCTTAAACTACCCGCACTCCGATGATCTCTTACCCACCGCGGAATTCTTCGAGGTGGCCGAAAAGATCTGGGACTCCCAGTCCTCCGAGGTGGGCCTGACCACCGTTACCGGGCTATTCCCGTCCTGGGATATCAGCCAAGATGGCCTCGATCGCGCCGATGCCTTCCTGCAGAAGGATCTGGCAGGCGGCCTGCGCCGCACGATTACCGAGCAGCGCGACCGCGTGGCCCGCGCCCTGCGCAACCGCGAGGTCGACGCCGCTTAATGCTTAGTTCTTGCGGAGGTTCAGTTCGATGCGCGGGCGCACCTGAATCTCCGTGAGCTGGGTGGTGGGCCCAGCCTCCACGACGGTGCGGATGGCGCGCGCCACCTCCACGGGCGCAATAACCTCGTTCGGGTTGTAGTCCTGCAGGCCCTCCAGCATCGGGGTATCGGTGGGCCCCGGCGCCACGGTGGAGACGCGGATGCCGGGTTCGGAGATACGCAGGGCATCGGCAAGCGCATACAGCGCGTGCTTCGTCGCGGCATAAACCACGTTATCGCCGTAGCTCTTGCGCCCCGCCCCCGAGTTGATGAAGACGACGGTGCCCTCCGCCTTGCGCAGCTGCGGCAAGAGCGCGCGAGTAACCTCCGCTGGCGCGTGAACGTTTAAGTCCATGTGGGCGCGCCAATCGTGCGGGGTGGCCTCTTCCACCGAGAACTTCGTGGCGCGTGCCGCGCCGTGCACGAGCACATCGACCCGCTCTAGCTCGGGCAGCTGCATGCCCTCATCCAGCCCGGCTACCAAGTCGCTGGCAACCGGCGTGATATTTGCGGCTTTCGGCAGCTCATCGGCTCTGCGGCCCAGCGCATACACGTGGTGATCGCGGGCGAGATCCTTGATGATCTCGCGCCCCATGCCACCGGTGGCACCGGTAACGACGGCGATTTTCTCTGGCACATTCGTGGTATCAGTCATGCCACCCCATCATAGGGAAAATGGATGCTAGCGGTGCGCGGCGTTCGTCCCCGTTCCGCGATGTGGAACGATAGGGGCTATGGCTACTCCTGCAATCGCGATCGTCGGCATGGGCCCGCGCGGCATCTCTATCTTGGAACGCCTCGCCGCTCGCATGGATGATTCCAGCTCCCCCGTCACCGTCCACCTCATCGACGAGGCCCAGCACGGCGCCGGCCGGGTCTGGGACACCGCCCAAACCAAGACCCTGTGCATGAATACGCGCGCTGGCGCCGTCACGCTTTTTACCGAGCCCGGCGCGACGGTGAACGCCCCGGTGCTCGAGGGGCCAACGCAATACGAGTGGATCCAGCTGCTGCGCGGTGAGGGCGATAAGGTAGCTCCTGCCAAGCGCGAGCTTTATGCACAGCACCCTCCCGCCCCACACATTGCCACCGAGTACCGCGCGGAGCTGGCCGCCACCCGCCCAGAGTCCAATCCCACGCGCGCTTTATACGGCGAGTACCTGCGCTGGGTCTATGACGTGGTGCTGGCGCGCCTGCCGGAGAGCATTTCCACGGTGAGCCACCACCACCGCGTGGAGACCATCACCACGGATGGCTCAGCCGATATCCTGCACCTGGACGATGGCTCGCAGGTGCACGCCGATGCCTCGGTCCTAGCCTATGGCTGGATGGCGCCGCGCTTTAATGACGAGGAGCAGCACTTGGCGGAATCCGGGCTGCACTGGATCGCGCCGGGCAATCCCGTGGAACAAGACTATAAAGCCATTCCCGCCGGCGAAGACGTGCTGGTACGCGGGCTTGGCATGGGTTTTTATGACATCATGGCGCTAACCACCATTGAACGCGGTGGCAAATTCGTCGAGGATGCCACCACTCGCTCTGGCCTGCGCTACGAGGCGAGCGGGAAGGAACCACATTTCATCGTCGCCTCCGGCCGCGGTTATCCCTTCCATCCCAAGTCCGAGTACAACGAGCTGCCGCCCACGATGCCGCGGCGGCGGTTGCATGGGGTCATCGGAAAGCTCAAGGGCGCCGAGGACATCGACTTCGACGCCCAGGTTTGGCCCGCCATCGCGCGCGATAGCTACGAGGCGTATATCACCACGCTGGAACGAGTGAATCCGGCAGCTCTCCTTCGCCCGCGCGAAGAGATCCTCACGGTCATCGATGCCACCGCGCCTGACGATCTCGGCACCGCCCTTGCTCCCCTAGTCACCCAGCCGTGGGATATGACAGACCTTATGTACCAAGTTGCTGGATTTACCGGCGATATTTCGGCGCTCACCGCCCACATTGCGGATTCCCTGGCGGGCGATATCCAGGAGGCGGCCGCCGGGTATGATTCGCCCATGAAGGCCGCGCTGTGGTCACTGTCCCAGTCGCGCAAGCCCTCCTCCATCCTGGGTGCAGAAGGCCGCTATACCCGCGAGTCCCGCACAGGCCGCTACGCGCAATTCATGTCCTTTGGGCAGATGGTGGGCTCGGGCCCTCCGCTGTTCCGCGTGCGCCAGCTGCTCGCGCTTGTCGATGCCCACCTGGTCCATTTCCTTGGTGATCACCCCACCCTCGCGATCGAGTCAGACCATTACACCCTGACTTCTGGCCCGCGCTCGGCATCGTCGCCCACGCTTGTCGATGCCTTCATGCACAAGCCCGATATCCGCGTCGCCGGCGATCCGCTCACCCGCGGATTGGCCGAGGGTGGCCGGGTGCGCCCGTTTGCTGATCACGGGCAGGACACCGGCTCCCCCGAAACCGATGGTGCCACGCGGCGCACCGTCCACCCAGATGGCAGCCTGGATGAGCGCCTGCATATCGTGGGCATTCCCACCTATGCGCAGTGGCCGGATACAACGATTTCCCCCATGCCGGGCACGGATCCACTCATGCTGCAGGAAACCGATAAGACCGCCGGCTCCCTGCTCAAGGTTGCCGGCGGCCGGTAAACTCGCGGTTGCGCTGTGAGCGCGATTTAAAGGGCGTCGAGCGCCTGCTGCAGATCCGCTAGCAGGTCATCGATGTCCTCGATGCCGATGGAGATGCGCACCATGTCTTCCGGTGGCACCAGTTCCGATCCTTCGGCCGAAACGTGGGTCATGTTCTGCGGGTGCTCGATGAGCGATTCCACCCCGCCCAGCGATTCCGCCAGGCAAATAAGGCGCGTATTCAAACAAATCTGCTTGGCGTGCTCTGGGTCGTGGAAGCGCACGGACATCATGCCGCCGAACCCGCGCATCTGCTGCGCCGCCAGTTCGTGGCCCGGGTGCTCTGCCAATCCCGGGTAGCGCACCTGCTTAACCTCTGGGCGGGCCTGTAAGAATTCCGCCACCTTTTGCGCATTGGCGCAGTGGCGATCCATGCGCACGCCAAGGGTCTTAATGCCACGCGCAGTCAGGTAGGCATCGAAAGGCGAGGCGACCGCGCCCACGTTGCCCTGGAAATACAGCAGCTGCTCATCCACCTCGGGGTCATTGGTAACTACGGCGCCACCGAGGACATCGGAATGCCCACCCAAGTACTTCGTGGTGGAGTGCAGAACGTGGTCCGCGCCGAGTGCGAGGGGGTTCTGCAGGTACGGCGTGGCGAAGGTATTATCCACCAACACCTGCGCATTGCCCTTGACCTTAGCCACCGCCGCAATATCGGTGATATTCAGCGCCGGGTTGGTCGGGGTTTCCAGCCAGATGAGCTTAGTATTGTCCTTTACCGCAGCGGCGACGGCATCGACATCACAGGTGTTGATAATGGACATCTCCACGCCCCACTCCGTGAAATCATTAAGCAGGCGATAAGAACCGCCGTAGGAATCATTGCCCAAAATGACGTGATCGCCGGGGCGCACCAAGATGCGCACCATCGTATCGGCGGCTGCCATGCCGGTGGCAAAGACGCGGGCGTAATCCGCGCCCTCCAGTGCAGCCAAGGTCTTCTCGAGGGAGCGCACCGTCGGGTTGGCCACACGCCCGTATTCAAAGCCGCCGCGCAGTTGCGCGAGGCCATCCTGGGCGAACGTGGTCGAAGCGTAGATCGGCACGTTGATGGATCCCATGTGCGGATCCGGGTGATATCCAGCGTGAATGGATCGGGATGAAAATCCTTTTGCCAAGTTATGCGCGCTGTGTTCAGTCATGCCTCCCAATCGTAGACTAAGCGGTTCATCCACACCGGCCATTCGGCAATTTATATTCTGCCCTCTCCACGCGTTGCCGATTCGGCGCCATCAGTGAGATTTCAGGATTTTCTCTAGAATGGGTGCGGTTAGTTTGTGTCCACGATCAAGAAAGAATGATGAGTACGAACCTATTTACCATGGCTCAGGGCGCTGCAGAGAAAAAAGACGATGCAGTAGAGTCCGTATCGAGCTTCTGGAACGACGAGAACGTTCAACTTTGGCTTATCGAGCGACCCATCCGCATCGGCCTCATTATCATTTTGGCCTTCATTGCGCACTGGGCGCTGCGCCACCTCATCAACCGGCTGGCGAAAAACAGCATTAAGGCCTCCACCCTCAAAAAGCCCAGCCGCAGCCGCAGCAGGTCTGCGGAGGACGGCCAACCGGATGACACCCTGCGAGAAACCAGGGAGGCGCGCCGCGCCTCGCGCATTAAGACCCTCGCCGGCGTAGGGCGCTCGGCGGTCGCCATCGTGGTCTGGGTTTCTGCCGGCATTGCCATCCTGGACGAGTTGGAAGTCAACGTCGCCCCGCTGATCGCCTCAGCCGGTGTTATCGGTGTTGCCCTCGGCTTCGGTGCGCAGGAACTGGTCCGAGACTTCCTCTCCGGTATTTTCATGCTCATTGAGGATCAATACGGCATTGGCGATGTCATTGACCTGGGCAACGGCGTCTTCGGTGACGTCGAGTCCATTTCCCTGCGCATTACCACCGTCCGCGATATCGACGGTGCCCTGTGGTACGTCCGCAATGGCGAAATCCTGCAGGTGGCTAACCACTCCGATGAGTACTCCGTTGCCCGCATCCAAATCCCCGTCGGGCTATCCAATGACCCAGAGGTTGCCGGCGAGGTCATCGACAAGGCCGTCAAGGATGCCGTCAAGGACGAAAAGATCCGCAAGATGGTGCTCAGCACCCCGCGCATCGACGGCATGTCCAAGTTCGAGCCGGATTACGTATCCTTCCGCGTGTCCACCAAGACGCTGCCGGGCCGCCAGTGGGATGTCCAGCGCTTTGTCCAGTCCCGCGTCCTCAACGTCATGCACGCAGAGGGCATTACCACCCCGTACCCACACGGCATCGGCATTGCCAATCCGCATAAGGGAGACGATGCCTAAATGAATTCCGTCTATGAAGCCATCGGTGGCACCCCTACCTTTGAGCGCCTCGTGCATGGCTTTTATGACCAGGTCAAAGAAGATGACGTGATTGGTCCCATGTACCCGGATCAGGATTGGGAAGGCGCGGAACAGCGTCTTACCTGGTTCCTGATTCAGTACTGGGGCGGTCCCCAACACTTCTCCGAAAACCGTGGCCACCCGCGCCTGCGCATGCGGCATGCGACCTTCCCCATTGGTATGGAAGCCCACGATCGCTGGCTCGAGCTCATGGGAAAGTCCCTCGATAGCATCGAGGAAGACACCATCCCGCCGGCGTATCGCACCATGCTTTGGGATCACATGCAGCGCGTCGCCGCCATGCTCATCAACAGAGCGCCTTAATTTTTCAACTGCTTGTAGCGCTGCCTGTGCAAGCGTTGCAAGCTGTACAAAGAGGCCCGCGCACTTTCACATTAGGTAGTGCGCGGGCCTCTTTTACTGTGCGCTAGCGCCAAGTTAGCGCTGCCGGATGCTTAGTCTTTCCAGTCGAAAGCCTGGCGTACCGGCTCAGATACCAGCTTGCCCCCGCGGGTCATCACGCCTGAGCGCAGACCTGGGAAGCGCTCGATCGCGGCATCCAGGTCGTCGTTAGCCACCGCGCGGATATACGGCAGCGTCGCCGAGGCCAAGGCGCGGGCCGAGGTATTGGCCACCGCACCGGGCATATTGGCCACGCAGTAGAAGAGGGTGTCGTGCACCTTGAAGGTCGGCTCGTCGTGGGAGGTCTTGCGCGAGTTCTCGAAGCAGCCGCCCTGGTCGATGGCGACATCGACAAGCACCGCGCCCTCCTTCATCTTCTTCACAGTCTCCTCGCGCACCAGCTTCGGTGCCGCAGCGCCTGGAATCAAAACGGCGCCAATGACGAGATCGGCCTCCTCCAGCTCCTTATCCAGCGTGGACGGATCAGAGATCAGGGTGCGTACGCCGCCGGCGTACTGGTCATCAAAGCGCTGCAGGACGTGCGGATCCACGTCTAGGACCGTGACTTCTGCGCGTAGACCGTGCGCCATGGCCACGGCGGACGCTCCTACCTGGCCACCGCCGATGACCACCACGCGCGCAGGCTGGGTGCCCGGAATGCCGGAGACCAAGAGGCCGCGGCCGCCCTGGGTGGACAAAAGGTGGTGCGAGCCCTCAATAACGGCCAAGCGCCCGGCGACCTGGGACATGGGGGTCAGAAGCGGCAGGGTGCCGCGGCGGTCCGTAACGGTTTCATAGGCAATCGAGGTCGTCTTCGATTCCGTCAGCGCCTCCGTCAACGGGCGATCCACCGCCAAGTGGAGGTAGGTAAAGACGGTGAGATCCGAGCGCAGGTACTGGTACTCCGACTCCAACGGCTCCTTTACCTTCAGCAGGAGCTCGGCCTTGGCCCACGTCTCGTCCGCAGAATCGACGATGGTGGCCCCAGCCTCTACGTACTCCTCATCGGGGAAGGACGCGCCGACGCCCGCGCCCGTTTCAATGAAAAGCTCGTGCCCATCAGTAACCAAGGTCCGCACCTCGGTTGGGGTGAGGGCGACGCGGCTTTCATTATTCATGATTTCTTTGGGTACAGAAATGCGCACGGAGGTTCTCCTTCATGTGTTGGTTACAGAGGCGAAAATTTACTTCTCGCTGTCAGGTTAACGCAGAATGAGAAAGAGAATATAAGTTTGTGCGTATTTCACGAACGGGGGTGGAAGCTAAAATCCCGTTTTCCCAGATACCGCAGTATATAGGGTTAAAAATGCGCGCACCGGGGATACCCACTACCCCCGACTATTGGGTTATAGGTATTAATCACTGTCCGTTTTGGGTAACGGAATACCAGATTCGGGGAGTTTTACAGCACGGATAGCCGCGTGGAACGGTAGATGCTGCCAAACGGTGCATCAAGGCGCACCCACCGGCCAAGGCTCGATACACGCAGGTGTCGCGGAATATCCATGGAGGCAGAAAACCCCGGAATTAAGCCCAGGTTGGTGCAGGCGAAGATCATCCGCATCGGAATTTCCACCGTTTGGCCGTTGCCCTCAACCGTGACCACGGTCTGATTAAGCAAGCTGGGCGGCGGGCCCATGGGTCCAGAAAATTCCCGGGTCAGCTTCTGCCCCTGGTCCGAGAGCTCGCGTACTACCGTCACCGGCAGGGTATCTACCACGCTAAAGCCGGTCGCCGGGGGCAATGCGCCCGGCCACGACGCATCGCGGGACGGGCCGAGTTCCATAACACCGGTGCCATCGTTTTTCGCGAGCTGTTGCTCCAGCGTCTCCGCGGACCCCACTGCCCCATCGCGAGAGGCTTTCCCCTGCACCCGCCGGGAGGCGACAACCTCGAAGGGGGTGGTAACGAAGGCATCAACGACGTCATCGGCAAGCTGGCGCAGGCGCACCGATGCATTCGCGTCTACCCCGACTGCGCGCGCAAGAAGGGCCCGTAAGCCAGGTCCTCCGCTGCGAACTTCAAGCGACTCGGTGACCATGGCTTGCGGGCCCTACCTTTCTATGTGTGCACAGTGCGCCGTTTAAGAGGCGCTCATCTGCAGAATATCCTTTTCCTCATCCGTCAACGGGCGCGGGGTGTGCTTCTTCTTGTCAATGACAACCTGCACACAGTTCACCGTGGCCGCTACCTCCCCAGCAGCGGTCTTGACATGCTGGGTCGTGGTAAAGGATGACGAACCGATCTGGGAAACGGAGGTTTCCACGATGACGTGGGCATTGCCCTCAAAGGGAATGGGCCGCATATAGTCCACGTCGAGATGACGCACCAAGGCCATGAAATCGATGCCCTTGGCATAGATATTCTCCTTGGCAAAAGCCAAGCGTGCCTCCTGGGCAACCTCGATATAGTTGGCGTTCATCATGTGGCCGTACATATCGAAATCGCCCCAGCGGGTGGGCACTTGGTGGGTATGCGCGTTATCGGTCGCCATCATTCTCCTCAGGGATTATCGGGTGAGCTTGCGGTGAGTGACGCGAGAAGGACGGGCGGCGTCTTCTCCCAGACGCTCCACCTTGTTCTTCTCATAGTCACCAAAGTTACCCTCAAACCAGAACCATTGCCCCTCGGCAACGTTTCCTTCCCACGCCAGAATGTGGGTACAGGTACGGTCCAAGAACCAGCGGTCGTGGGAAATAACAACGGCGCAGCCCGGGAATTTCTCCAAGGCGTTTTCTAGCGAACCCAGGGTTTCGACGTCCAAGTCGTTGGTTGGCTCGTCAAGAAGGATAAGGTTGCCGCCCTCTTTCAAGGTCAGCGCCAAGTTCAAGCGGTTGCGCTCACCGCCGGAGAGCACCTTCGACGGCTTTTGCTGATCCGGGCCCTTAAAACCGAAGGCGGAAAGGTACGCGCGCGATGGCATCTCATTTTGGCCAACGTGAATATAATCCAGCCCGCCGGAGACGACCTCCCACACCGTAGCCTCTGGGTCGATATTCTCGCGATTCTGGTCCACGTAGGACAGCTTGACGGTCTCGCCGACCTCAACGGAGCCATCATCCGGTTCTTCCAAACCAACGATGGTCTTAAACAGCGTGGTCTTACCCACACCGTTCGGGCCGATAACACCGACGATGCCATTGCGCGGCAGGGTGAAGGACAAGTCCTTAATCAGGGTGCGATCATCGAAGCCCTTGACCAGGTTCTTTGCCTCGACGACCTTATTGCCCAAGCGTGGCGGCGTAGGAATCTGGATTTCCTCGAAGTCCAGCTTCTTATACTTCTCCGCCTCTGCAGCCATCTCTTCGTAGCGCTCCAAACGAGCCTTGTTCTTGGCCTGGCGAGCCTTGGCGCCGGAGCGTACCCATTCCAGCTCGTCCTTCAAGCGCTTGCGCAGCTTGGCGTCCTTCTTGCCGGCGACCTGGAGGCGCTCTTGCTTCTTATCCAGGTAGGTGGAGTAATTACCCTCGTACGGGTACAGCTTGCCGCGGTCCACCTCACAGATCCAGCCGGCCACGTGATCTAGGAAGTAACGGTCGTGGGTGACGGCTAGGACGGCACCTGGGTAATCCGCCAAGTGCTTTTCCAGCCATTCCACGGACTCGGCGTCCAAGTGGTTGGTGGGCTCGTCCAAAAGTAGCAGGTCCGGCTCCGTCAACAGGAGCTTGGCCAGGGCCACGCGGCGGCGCTCACCACCGGAGAGGTTGGTCACCGGGGCATCGGAAGGCGGGCAGCGCAATGCCTCCATCGCCTGCTCGATCTTGGAATCAACCTCCCATGCATCGGCGGCATCCAAGTCCTCTTGCAGCTTGCCCATTTCCGCCATGAGCTCATCGCTGTAATTGGTCGCCATCTCTTCGGCGATTTCCTCGAAGCGCTGCTTCTTTTCAAAGATATCGCCGAGGCCCTCCTCGACGTTGCCGCGCACGGTCTTTTCTTCATTCAGCGGCGGCTCCTGCTGCAGGATGCCCACGGTGGCACCCGGATCGAGGAATGCCTCACCGTTAGAAGGCTGATCCAAACCGGCCATAATCTTCAGAATGGAGGACTTACCGGCACCGTTGGGGCCGACCACACCAATCTTGGCGCCCGGGTAGAACGCCATCGTGACATCATCAAGGATGACCTTATCGCCAATTGCCTTGCGCACGTTTTTCATCGTGTAGATGAATTCGCCCACTTTTTACCCCTTTGCAAAAATTTGGGAGACGTATTTATCTACACAAACACTACATCAGAATGCGCGCCTAGGTGCCTCGGGTCGGGCGAACCCGAGGCGGATGGCAGGCGCTATGCATGCACGGTTTCGGCGGCCTCCTCTTCTTGCGTTGCTACTTGCTCGCCGTCCTGGGCTGCTGCACTATTTCCCGCTTGGATGCGGTCTGCAGCGGTATCAGCGGCGGTATCGCCCGGCGCGGAGTTATCTACGTCCGGTTCCACCTCATTATCGCCAAGCTCAGGGATGGCGATGTTTTCCTGGTTATACTGCGGCGCCAAGCGCTTTGCGCCGATGACGTGGCGGTTTAGGTCTAGGCCCACATACTGCGCCTTGATAAAGGTGCGGTAATGGTCCTTGCCCTCATCATCGCGCCACTGATCAGAGACGATCGAGCCGCAGACCAATAGCGGCATGCCCTTGGCCAGGGATTTCTTGACGTTGATGGCAAATTGGTTCCACATCTCCACGTCAATAAAGAGGTGGTCTACATCGCGCCACTGCTGCTGGCCGCGTTGGTTTTCGGCGTCGGTACCGGTATCGGCGGGGCGATCAGGAACGCGCCGGGAGGATGCGATGCGCAGCTTGGTTTTATATGCGCCGGTCGAGGTCTTGGTCAGGATGGGATCTTGGGTAAGGCGGCCGGTTAACATTACTGGGTATTGAGACATGGTGCTGAAATTCCTTTACTAGGTTGTGAGTTCGCGAGTGGTATGTCCCTCGCTCGCCTTCACATCCTGCTGCCGCAGCGCAAACCGCACCATGCCATGCCGCCCAGCGCTGTGGATAACTTGTTGTTCCCCTCAACAAAGCGGCCCCAGGATGGTCACTTTCGGGCGGGTTATCCACAGGTGGGCAATAAATTAGTGCCCGCGGAAGCCGCTTTCATCGCCGTGGCTCATGTCCTCCAGCATCGCGTTATAGCGGGCGAGCTCAGCATCGTCGTCCGCCTCCGCCTGCACATCGTGGCGCCGTGCGGTCGCGCGGTCATCGCGCAGCCAATCCAAAAAGAGCTTGCCAAAGACAATGACCAAGGGGAATTGGCCAAAGCCCCAGGCAATACCCCCGCCCACGCGCTGATCCTGCAGCAAGTCCTGATCCCAAGGCAGCTCGAGATACTGATAGAAGTCGAGGCCAAGCACCGTTTGCAGCTGCATCAGGTAGACCCCGGCGAAGAGGTGGAAGGGCATCGACAAGAAAAGCATGCCAAGCCGGAAGGGCGTGGAATGGCGCTTAGGCAAGGGATCTGGGCCAATGACCTCCCAGAAGTAGAAGTAGCCGGAAATGAGGAACACGTAGTTCATGATGAGATGGCCGGCGTGCTCCGAAATGGCGAATTCGTACAGGCTCGGGAAAAGATAGAGCACGTAGAGGAAAAAGAGGTACTGCGCCAAGTTCACGAAGGGATTGGTAATGACCCGCACGAACTTAGATTGGGTCAGCGCCAAGGCATAATCGTGCGGGCTCGGCTGCCCCTTTGGACCCGGCTCGTAGGCCTCCATGACCAAGGTGACGGGCGCGCCTAGCACCATGAGCAGCGGAATGGTCATGGACAAAATCATGTGCACCAGCATGTGGATGGAATACATTGCGGGCATGTACAGGCCGAGGCCGGTGGACATGACAAGCGTAAGGCCCAGCGAGCCGACCATAAACCACGCGGTGCGTCCCTTGTCCCAGCTCAACCCGCGCTTGTGCACGCGGTAAACGCAGTAGCCATATGCCGCGGCCATGAGCAGGCCAATCGTGCCAAACATGATGTCAAAGCGGAACATCGTCCAGATATTGAATACCGTGGGCGCCTCATGCAGGTTATAGCCCATGAGGATCTGCATGGAGCTCAAGTTCGGATCCCGCGGTGGCGGCGGCACGGTGCGCCCCAGGGTGATGGCTACGCCAATCGTGCCCGCCATGACCGCGAGCTCCACGATGGCGATGCGGATAAAGAGCCGCGGGTTTTTATCTAACTGCGGGATGGTGAGTTCGCGGTGGATAAGCCCCAAAATGCCCAGCAGGATGGTGAGCACGAACTTGGTGATCAGGATAATGCCGTAAGGCGATTGCGGCAGGTCCGAAATATCCATCCGGATGAGCGTATTGATTAGGCCGGATACCGCCAGCACGACGATGGCCATGAAAGCGATGGCGGAATATCGCTTGACCGCGAAGGGGAGGTTCGGGCCCAGGCGCCGGCCATGCGCGATGAGCGCCATGAGGCCGCCCACCCACAGCATCACAAATACCAGGTGCCACAGCAGCGAGTTCGTGCCGTAATCGTGATCGCCACCGGTCGCAGAGTGGCCTTCAAGGCCGATGGGGACTACTTGCAGGATGGACAGCAAAAGCAGCACCGGCTGCATGGCCCAGGTGCGGCTGAGGCTGCCAATAATTCCCACGGTAAGGGCGATGAGCACCGCAATGCCCCACACGATGGTGGAGGAAATTTCCGTAAAGGCCATTTTCAAAATGGTCAGGTTGAAGACCTTAAAAAACGGCGTGCCGGTCAGGTCCGACATGATCATCGGGATTTCTACCAGCCCCACGGCCGCAGCACCGAAGGCCGACCACGTGCCAGTGCGGGCGGCGATATGGCCGTCGACCGATAAAGGCGCCTCGATGAGGGAATCGTTCTCCCCGCGCGGGGCGATGAGAAACGACGAGGCCAAAAAGGACCCCACGGATAGCGCCATCAATAGCCACGCCAGCCCACGGAACAGCGGCAGGCCGAAGGTGGTAATCCGTCCTGGGTCCGGAATGCCCAAGGCGGCCAAGGAATCCGCCAATAAGAACAAGGAAATGAACCCGGCGAGCAAGCCAGCAAAAAGCATTGCTGCAATAAAAATCCCCCAGGAAGGACGGGGTTTTTGCGTTCCAGACTGCGTGCCTTTGACCAGCTTATTGACCATAGCTCGCATTCTATAGGGCCACCCTAATGCAAAGCGAACGCATATTTTCTCCCTGGATGTGCCATGATAGGACTTATGGACACCCGTCAACTTCTTTATTTCCGTGCCGTTGTAGACAATGGGTCCTTTACCCATGCCGCCGCAGCCCTCGAAATGACCCAGCCCTCCCTGAGCCTTTCCATCCGCAAATTGGAAAAGGAGCTCAATACCCAGTTGCTGTCCCGGGGTCGTTCGGGCGTAACCACCACGGAGGCAGGTGATTATGTCTATGACACCGCCCTTAAGGTCGATGCCCTGCTGGCCGATGCCCAGCGCCACATCAGCGAAATCACCGGCGATAACGCCAATACCGTCTCCCTGACGTCGTGTCCCATTTTGAACTGGGAATTTACCCCCTCCATCCTCTCCGAGCTCACCGAAATCCACCCCTCAGCTCGCATCAGCCTGGATGATTCCACCGCCGCCACCGCCATCAAGCGGCTCTTGGAGGGCCAGGTGGACCTCGCGCTCTTGCCGACGTCCGACCCCAAAGCCTTCATCCGCCGCTACTCCCCCGAGCTCACCGTCCACGACGTCGCCGAATTCGACTACTCCCTTGCGGTGCCAGAGAGCATGGCAGATCTTCCTTCCCCCGTCTCCTTGCAGGACTTGCGCGAGGAAACCTGGCTGGTTCCTCCCCACTGCCGCGAGCTTCCCGGCATGGCGGAGCTTTACGATGAACTGTGGGAACACCACCCCTCCTACAAGCCGGATCACATTCAAGACGTCGCATCGCTGCATGCCGCCATCCCGATGATTTCCAGCGGCTTTGGCATCAGCTTCATGCCGCGATGCGCCCCCGCACTGCATCCGCAGGGCATCGCTAAACTAACGGTCAAAGAGGATCTTCCACGATTCCATGCCATCTTGGCGTATCGCTCCGACCGCGAACTGACCCCTGCCGCCCAAGAATTGATCGAAATTCTGCGCGCGCACGATTCCGCCCGCCCCCTGGCTTAGGAATCGCCGTGGCTGTGGGCTAATATGAGTGTGCTGTCCAGCCCCCATAGCTCAGCGGATTAGAGCAGTGGGTTTCTACCCCATGTGTCGCGGGTTCGAGTCCTGCTGGGGGCACCGTCTGAAGTCTCGAGGCATCGTTTCTTAAAGCTACGATGCCTCGAGACTTTTTCGCAGCGTGCCGGCTTTTTGTCTACGCTGGGGTCTTTAGAACCTAGCCCCCCCCTTCGAAAGGCTCGACAATGTCACTTCCGGCACCATCTCGTACCTCCTACGCCCTAGTTACGGGCGCTAGCCAGGGCATCGGCAAGGCGATGGCCCACGATTTCGCGGCGATGGGCTATAACGTCATCCTCGTTGCCCGGCGCGGCGAAATCTTGGAAGATTTAGCCACAGAACTTCAGCGCCGCCACCACATTGAGGCCAGTGCCCTACCCGCGGATTTGGCCACCGATGAGGGCGTCGAGGCGGTCATTGACACCATCTCCTCCAAGAAAGTCTCCATCTTGGTCAATTCCGCCGGCATCGCCAGCTTCGGGCCCTTCATGGACCAGGACTGGGGCTACGAGACCTCCCAATTCGCCTTAAACGGCACCGCCGTGCACCGCCTGACCCGCGCCGCGCTGGAACACATGCTCCCGCGGCGTGCGGGCGCCATCTGCAATGTGGGCTCAACGGCCGGCAATATCCCCATCCCCAATAACGCGACCTACGTCTTTACCAAGGCCGGGGTGAATGCGTTTACGGAGGCGCTGCACTATGAGCTCAAGGGCTCTGGCATCAGCTGTACCCTGCTAGCTCCTGGGCCGGTACGTGAGGCGACCATCGCCGAAGAGGACCAGACCATCGTGGATAAGGTCGTGCCCGATGCGCTGTGGACCACGTATGAGTCCTGCTCCAAAGAGACCATCGCGGCCATGCAAAAAGGCCAGCGACGCGTGGTCCCTGGCCCCTTGTCAAAGGCGATGAACGTGGTCAGCAAGGTGCTGCCGACCCCAGTCATCGCGCCGCTCATTGGGCGGTTTTATTCCCAGATGAGCTAGCGTTCCGCATTCTCGCCGGCGGCTTGCTTGCTGGCCGCTTGTGCCGCCGCACGGGCGTTTTTGCGGTCCACCCAGAAATCGGCATTCTTGATGCCCACCGCCTCTGGGTCGAATTCCGGATCCTTGCCCGCCTTCTTTTGTTTCTCGTAGTCCTTCAGGACCTTGAGCGCCGGCACCTGCAGGAAGAGGACGGCGATGATATTTAGCCATGCGGTGGTGCCCACGCCGATATCGCCCAGCGCCCAGGCCGAGCCCGGAGTCGTGGTAGCACCCACGATGACCGAGACGATAATCAGGATGCGCAGCGCCCATACTAGGCCGCGACGAACCGCGCGGGACTTGACCCAACGGTTGAAGTAGGTCAGGTTGACCTCGGACATGTAGTAGTACGCCAGCACGGTGGTAAAGGCGAAGAAGGCAATGGACACGGCGATAAACGTCGGGCCCCAGCCAGCAAAGACGCTATCGAGGCCGGATTGGACGAAGCCGGGGCCGACTGCGACGTCATCGGGAAGCGAGCCTTGGTAGACAACCTCGCCATCCTCGGATTCGCCGCGGAAGACGGTGTACATATCCGTGGAGATGATCATAAACGCCGTTGCGGAGCACACGAAGAGGGTGTCGATGTACACGGCGAAGGACTGCACGAAGCCTTGCTTGGCCGGGTGGGAGACCTCCGCGGCGGCAGCGGACTGCGGGCCGGTGCCCTGGCCAGCCTCGTTGGAGTAAATACCGCGCTTAACGCCCCACATGATGGCCACACCCAGCATGCCGGAGAACCCGGCCTCGAGGTTAAAGGCAGACTTAAAGATAAGGCCAAAGACCTCTGGGATCTGCGAGTAGTTGATGAGCATCACGACGATGGAGATGCCGATGTAGATCGCAGCCATAAACGGCACGACTAGGGTGGCGAAGTTAGCGATGCGCTTGACGCCACCGATAATGATGGTGGCCAAAATGCCGGCCAGGACTACCGCGGCCCAGGTGGAATTGATACCCCACGCGGTATCGGCCGCTGCGGCCACAGCATTGGCCTGAATGCCCGGCAGGAAGTAGCTGGTGGCCAAAATCATGGCGATGGCAAAGAGGATGCCATAGACCATCATGAACGGCGCAGCCTTGGTGTGCTTATACGCCTTTTCGATGTAATAAGCCGGGCCACCGCGGTACTCGCCGGTGTCCTGGTCCTTTTCTTTATAAATCTGCGCCAGGGTGCACTCGATGAAGGAGGTGGACGAGCCCAAAAGCGCCACAGCCCACATCCAGAACACCGCACCCGGGCCACCGAAGGCAATGGCCGTGGACACGCCGGCGATATTACCCACGCCCACGCGGCCGGATAGAGAGACCATCAGCGATTGGAAGGAAGAAACACCGTCGTCAGATTTTTCGCCCTTGGAAATTTGCCGCAGCATATCCGGTAGGCAACGGACCTGCAGGCCCCGCGTTATCACGGTGAAATAAACACCCGCACCCAAGCACAAAAACACGAGGGCGGGCGACCAAATTATGGAATTGAGGGCATCGAGAAAGTTTGCCATCGAGAAACTCCTTAGTCATTCGCACCTCCCTTGTGAAGCACGATATAGAAAGTATGCCGTAAATCACTCCCCCGTGTCGGTAAAACGATAGGTAAATTTTTCTTTTGCTTTTCGGGGTGCAGATCGGGGCGCGCGGAGGGCCCCGCCGGCCGGGGCTAGAATGGAACGCATGTCTTCTCCCGAAATCGCCGCAAAATATGATCGCCTCGTGTGGATCGACCTGGAAATGACCGGCCTCGACCCAGAGCGCCACGTCATCGTCGAGGTGGCCGCCGTCATCACGGATGGTAACCTCAATATCCTTGGCAAGGGCATCGATCTCGTCGTCCACGCCACCGAAGAGGAACTATCCCAGATGGATTCCTTCGTCACCGAGATGCACGCGAACTCCGGCCTCGACAAGGAAATCCGCCAGTCCACCACCACCATCCGCGAGGCCGAGGACGCGGTGCTGGCGCTCATCAACGAGCACTGCGAGCACCCCGCTCCCCTAGCCGGCAATTCCATCGCCACCGACCGCACCTTCATCCGCACCTACATGCCGCGGCTGGATGAGGCGTTGCACTACCGCATGATCGACGTCTCCACCATCAAGGAGCTCGCCCGGCGCTGGCACCCGCGGGCCTACTACAACCAGCCCGATAAAGGCATGGCCCACCGCGCGCTGCAGGACATCATCGAGTCCATCCGCGAGCTCGATTTCTATCGCCGCAGCGTCTTTCGCACCGATGAGGGCCCAACTTCTACCGAAGCCGAGGACCTCAAGGCCGAAACCACCGCCGATTACCAGGCGTTTTTGTAATTTACGCGGCGTGAGTTAACCTATATCTCGTTGCTTTCGCGCAACGATGGTGGCTGTAGTTCAGCTGGTAGAGCACCAGGTTGTGATCCTGGTTGTCGCGGGTTCGAGTCCCGTCAGCCACCCCAATCTCCCGAGCCCCGCGCTCGGGATTTTTTATATCTCCACCACCATTTCCTCCGAGCGGGACCTCCCGGCAAGATCCGGCATGTCTCCGGTAATCAGGAACTCATCGACGCCCAGCCGCTTGCCGATGTCCCTTAGTTCCTCCCCCACTTCCCCCACCGTCCCCCAGACGTCGTGGCTCAGGGACTCGTCGATGCGGCGCTGCTGTTGGCTCGTCAGGCCCTCTAGATCCAATTCGCGGGCCGGGCGAAGCGGCGCGAATTCCCCGGTGGACTGGGCCATGACCTTTGCATAGGACTCCGGCAGCAAAAGGTCGCGCGCTTGGTCCGCGGTATCGGCGACGGCGATATTGAGGGAGGAGATGATAGGTGGGGCATCGGCAAGCGCATGCTCGCGGTAGAGCCGCGCCGCCTTTTCCTGCATCTCAACAGGCCCGCCCAGGATGACACCCAATCCCAGCCGCGCGGCCACCGTGACCGACCGGAAGCCGGCGAGGATATAGATGGGCGTGCCCGCATACTCGGGCCGCACCGTCACCGCCTCCTCTCCGCGCAGGTAGCGCAACAGGGTCCCGACCTCGTTCTCGAACTGCGGCTTGAGCTCCAGCGGACCGCCCTGGCGCAGCGCCTTGCGCACCGGCACGGTAAATCCCACTGAGGAGCCCAGCCCAATATCGATCCTGCCCGGGTACAGCGCCTCCAAGAGGTTGATTTGTTCCGCGACTAGAAACGGCGGGTGGTTGAGCAGCATGATGCCTGCGGTGCCCACGCGAATGCGCTGCGTGCGCGCCGCTACGTGTGCAGCCAACATGCCCGGCTGGCCCGCTGGGATGCCCGGCACGCCGTGGTGCTCGGCGAGGAAAAACCTGCGAAACCCCAGCCGCTCCACCTGCTGCGCATGCTCGGCTATCCCATCGAGTGTGCCCGCCGCCCCGCGGTCCAAAATAGAAAAGCGCATGGCCACCACTGTAACCATGCGCCTAAAAGTTGTGCGGATTATTGATTAGCGTACGCGTTGCCCTTGGACCATTCCTCCCAAGACATGTTCCAATCGCCCAAGCCGTCCAAGGGGTTAAGCGTCCCACCATAAGTATTGATTACGTGGACGATATCGCCGCGCTTGACGGTGTTCTGGAACCACTGCGCGGCCTCTGGCGTGACGTTGATGCAGCCGTGAGAGGTATTGGAATTACCCTGCGCCCACACGGACCACGGTGCGGAGTGCACGTAAATGCCGGAATAGGACATCTGGGTAGCCCAGTCCACCTCGGTGCTGTAGCCGCCCGCATCGTGCGCAAGCCCGAAGGTCTCAGAATCCATCAGCAGCGACTGGTGCTGATCGCCAATGACATAACGCCCATTCGGGGTGTCATATTGATAATCGCGACCCAGCGATACCGGAATGGTGCGCAAGAGCTCCTTGTTCTTGTAGACCTTCATGGTCTTGGTTGCATTATCCACCAGCGTGACGGTGCGATCCCCGATGGTGAAATCCGTCCCGGTATTTTCCCCGCCGTAGATGCCGCCACCGAGGTCCTTGCCGTATTGATCGACCTTGACCTCAACCTTGGTGCCCGGCTCCCAATACTCCTTGGGGCGCCAGCGCACCTCTTGGTTATTCACCCAGTAGAACGCGCCTTCCACCTCTGGGTTGGTCTTAACCGTAATCGTGTCCTCTGCCGCCTTGCGGTCAGTGATATAGGTGCCGAAATTGACGCCGATAACCTGGCCCACGCCTACCTCGGAGCCCGGGATGGGCGTCATAGCCACCTGGGCGACGCCCGCGGCCTGCGAGGTGGAAAAGCTCAGGTTCTTCTTATTGTCATCCTTGTCAGTGGCCACGATGGAATAAGTGTGGTTATAGCCAAGATCCTCCGCCGTAGTCCACTTCTTGCCGTCCTCAGAGAGTTTTTCTTCAACTTCCACGCCCAGCTCATTGGTCATGGTCACGCTCTTGAGCTCGGTGGTGGATTCCACGGTGACAGGCTTGGATGGATCGACATCCTCTGCCCCATCCTTCACGGAGGCGGAAAGCTTGGACTTTTCTTTCTGCTCAGATTGCTCAGCTGAGCTCGAGGTAGATTCCTGGTCCCCCGAGCGGTTTTCAGCGGCGGAATTAACGGAGCACGAGGCTACTACCAGGGAAATGCACGCAATGCTCGCAGCAGCAATGCGGCGGGGATTAGGGAGGGAAATAATCACTAAGTAGACCTTAGAAATACAGTAGTTCTTTCAAGACCAATCCAGACTATCGTCTTGCCACCCCAAATACCAGAAACAAGCTCACCATTATCCAAACTGTTATACTCCCCAGAAATACACTATGAGCAGGCGATTTTACAGTTTTTCAACCGGGGTGCTAAAGTTTCTACTCGTTGCACAGAGAGCCACACGGCAGGACGTCAACACTGCGCCATTAGCTCAATTGGCAGAGCAACTGACTCTTAATCAGTGGGTTCGGGGTTCGATTCCCTGATGGCGCACAACAGTAAAATCGCGAGGCAAGCACCTCGCGATTTTTTCGTTTTCAAAGCTAGCAGTTCAAGGCTAGCAAAAAGGCCGAGCATCTCGCTCGGCCTTTGCTTATTTCACGCGTTGGGGCGCGACGACGGGAACACCGCGGTGCTCCACGATGTCCGCCTCTACCCCATAAACACTTTCCACCAGTTCGCGCGTGAGCACGTCTCCAGGCGTGCCCTGGGCACGAATACGGCCGGATTTGAGCACCACCAGCTGGTCGCACATGCGCGCGGCCAGGTTGATGTCGTGGATGGCCACCAGCCCCAGGCTGCCTTCGCGCCTAGCCTTCTCGCGCACCTCCTCGAGGACGAAGAACTGGCGATGCAGGTCGAGCGCGGACGTCGGCTCGTCCAAGAGCATCAGGCCGGGATTTCCCACCAGCATCTGCGCCACGGCGACAAGCTGACGCTGGCCGCCAGATAGCTCGTTGAGGTAGCGCGAGGCAATGGCGTCCAGCCCCATCGCGTGCAGCACCTCGCCGGTACGGGTAATAGGGTCCTCGCACGCTTCCCGACGCGCCGCGATCAGCACCGTCTCAAACGCCCGCAGCGCCGCGGTGCTGGGCAGATCCTGCGGGACGTAGCCAATCAGCTGGCGGCGGCGCTTGCCCCGCGGGCTTTCTCCTTCCACCAGGAAATCCACCTCGCCCTTGTACCCGCGGTGCACGCCGGCAAGGGACTTGATCAGAGTGGTTTTACCGGACGCGTTGGGACCTAAGAGGCCGACCAGTTGACCGCCTTGCAGCGTATCCACGTCTACCGCTTCGAGCACGGTGTGCTTGCCGTAGGCTGCGCTTATACCGCGCAGGGTAAGCTCTACGTCCACAGCGCCCTCCTTCGAGTCATCACGATGGCGATAAAGAACGGCACGCCCAAAAGCGAGGTCACAATACCAATCGGGATGGCCAGACCCGGCTTAATCATCAGGCTCGCCGCGTGCGCCGCGCACATCACGGCCGCGCCGGCAGCCATGGAAGCAGGCACGAAATAGCGCTGGTCCTCGCCCACCAGCATACGGGCGATGTGCGGGCCCACCAGACCGATAAAGCCGATGATGCCGGCAAAGGCCACCGTCGTTGCCGCCACGAGGGAGACCACGATGAGCACCACCACGCGTAGCCGCGCGGTATTAATGCCCATGGCGGCAGCGCGGGCATCGCCAAGCCGCAAGGCCGTAAGCCGCCACGACAGCGCCCACAAAATGGGCAGGGCAACCAGCAGCACACCCGCCAGCACGCCGTTGGCGGCCCAGTTCGCGCGCGTGAGCGACCCCATGGACCAAAAGACGATCTGCTGGAGCGCCTCGGCCGAAGACTGGTACTGGATAAGCGCGAGCATGGCCTGGAAGAAAAAGACCAAGCCAATGCCCAGCAGCACCATGGTCTCCGCTTTCGCACCCCGGATAATGGCCGCCACGACGATGATCGCCGTCGCCACCGCCGCAGACAACCACGCCACCAGCGCCAGGTTGAACTGCGGCTGGGTTAGCAGCTGCCACTTCAGCACGATGGAACTAGCACCGCCGAAGGCCGCCGCGGCGGAAATACCGAGGGTAAACGGCTCCGCCAGCGGGTTATTCAAGATGGTCTGCATCTCCGCGCCGGCCAGCGAGAGGCTGACGCCGATGAGCAGGGCCATGACGGCCATCGGCAAGCGCAGCTTCCACAGCACCGTATGCGTCTGGTCATCCAGGCTCGAGGGATTCACGATGCCCCTGATGACCTCGCCGGGGCTGATGTCGATGGCGCCGACGAAGTTGCTGACCACAAACGCCACCGCCGCAATAAGGCACAGGCCCGCGACGATGCTAATGCGCTGCCAGGTGAGCTTCTTGTGTTGCTGCGTCAGGGCAGCTACCTCCGCGCTCACCATTAATTCGTGCTAAAGAAGGTTCCCTCGTCTGCAACCGGCGAGTACTTTTCTTGCGCTTGCATCCACTGCTTGTCGATGTCCATATCCTCATACGCCTCCGGGTTGATCCATTCCGCGATCTGCAGCAGCGCTAGGTAGTTGAACGGCGAGTTGTAGAACTGGTGCCACATGCTGTGCAGTTTGTGGTCCTTGACCGCGCGCAGGTTCTCAAAACCGGGCTGGTGGCTCGGCAGCTTGGTAACGCTCGACTCCGCCTCATCTTCACCGATGCCATAGCCCACCGCGGCGTAGCCCACGGGGTTGCCCTCATCGTCTTTCATTTCGGACCAATCGCCGCCGGTGGCAATCACCATGTCTGGGTCAGTCTCGAGGACCTTTTCTGGGGTCAGGGCACCGGATTCGCCTGGGATGATGCCGTCGGCCACGTTTTCGCCGCCGGCGACGTTGACCAGCTGCGAGATATTGGAGTCATTCCACGAGCCACAGCAGTCCGAGACACCGGCCGCGCGCCAAACGAAGGTCTTGGGCTTGTCCTTTACCTTGTCCGCACGCTCCTTGACCAGGTCCACGGTTTCTTGCCACTCTTTGTTGAATTCCTTGGCGCGCTCTTCTTTACCGAAGATCTCACCGAAAATATCCATGGACTTGGTGGTGTTTTCCAGCGGCTTGGCGCGGAAATCGGTCACGGCGTACTTGAGGCCTGCCTGATCCATCTTCTCTGTCAGGCCTGCCTCTTGCGAGGCGTCGTACTGGTCCTTGGACAACACGATGAGGTCTGGATCCAAGCTCACCAGGTTTTCCACGGTGACATCGCCCTTGGTGAACCCGCCGATTTCCGGCAATTCATTGACCTTGGGCAGCTTTTCTTCCAAGACGTTGTAGTAGTCCGGCACGTTCTTCTTCAGATCGGATCCGATGCCTACGACCTTATCCAGAGGATCCTCGGTATTGAGGATGCCGGTGGCGAAGATGGAGCGGCCCTCGCCTAACAGGACGCGCTCGGGGGCCTTGTCGAGTTCTACGTCGCGGCCCGCGAGGTCGGTGAAGGACAGGGCAGCATCGTCGTTGCCGCCGCCGTTGTTGGTTGTTTCTTCGGCGGTGCTACAGCCTACAAGTGCGGTGGCGGAGGCCGCCACCACGGCCATTACCTTGGGGAATCTATATGCCATCTTGAGTCCTTGGTTAGTCGGATTCCTCGAATTGAGGATAAGTGCGAGCTTATCCTAGCTTAACCAAGTAAGGTGAACCAAACCTAAACTACCTCCTCGGCGATTGCGTAATCTTCCGGCTCGCCCTTGGGCACCTCAGTGCCGTCCGCCATGGTACGGTCCTCCAATTCGCCGTCCGGATCCACGATGGCGATATCGAAGCCGGCTTCGCGAATGCGCCGGAGGCCTTCCTTCAGCATGCGCCGGCCCATCCGGTTGGATCCGGTGATATGGGATAGCTCCAGCACCACCGTGCCTTCACCAAATTCGCATTCGGTGAGCTGATGCAAGATGGTCTCCGCCGCGTTGAAGTTGATAAGCCCCTGCAGGAAGATCACCGTGAGATCGTCCTCTGTCTCCATCCTGCGCACGGGATGCACGCCGTAGCGCTCATCCGTGGACATCAAGTGCAGCCCCATATCCTTCGAGAGCAAGGTCAAGGCATCCACCCCGCGGACGGAGTTGCCCTCTTTATTGAGCCGCGGCGAGAAGGTCGCGACCCCCAATTGGCCGGGCAGGGTACCCAGCAGGCCGCCCGAAACACCGGATTTCGCCGGGATACCAACCTCGGCCATCCATCGCCCAGCGCCGTCGTACATGCCCGCAGAGCTCATGACAGAAAGCGTCAGGCGGCAGACATCGGCATCGAGAATCTTCTCCCCCGTCACCGGCTGCGTGCCACCATTGGCCAGGGTGGCAGACATCACGGCGAGGTCACGCACCGTGACCTTAATCGAGCACTGCTCCACATAGGTCGAGACGGCATCGTGGGCCTCATCCTGGATGATGTCGTAATTGCGCAGCATATGCGCCAAAGATAGGTTCCTATCGGAGACCTGCAGCTCGGAATCGCGCACCTTTTCATCAATCTTCAACTCGCGGCCCGCCAGCCGCGAAAAGTAGCTGCGCAGCTGCTCCACGCGCTCGGCCGGATCCGAATCCACGCCGTTAATCAGCTGCGTTACCGCAATCGCTCCCGCATTGATCATCGGATTCACCGGCCGGTGGTCATAGCGGTTCAGCGAAAGCTCATTGAAGGCCTCGCCGGACGGCTCCATACCGACAATCTCGCGCACCGCATCCAAGCCGAGTTCCTGCAGCGCTAGGGCATACGCAAAGGGCTTTGACACGGACTGCAAGGTAAATTCCACCTCTGCATCGCCGGCTGAATACACGTGCCCCGTCGTGGTGCAGATGGCCACGCCGAGGTAGTCCGGTTCCGCCCTGGCGAGCTCGGGAATATAATCCGCCACCGCGCCGCTGCGGTTTCCTCGCACCTGGGTCAAAATTTCCTGCAAATAAAAAGGAATTGGAGTTTTCATCGCAATTTAGCATACGAAAAAAGCCCCCACGGCGCGCGTGGGGGGTACGGCAGGGAAAGCTAGTGGCGCTCAGACAGCAAGCGCTGCAATTCTTTCAGGTCGCTCTTGCGGCGGCGCGAGCGGAACACGGAATAGGCAATGAGCCCAGCGACGGCCGCGCCGATGCCACCGAGCACCAGCTGTACGTTGCGGTCCTGCAACTTTTCGGTGGCGGCGTTCTTGGCGTCATCGACGAGGTTTTGCGGCTTGCTGCGATCCGCAATTTCATCCAGGGTGCTAGCCAGCTGGCGCCGGGTGCGTTCGATATCGCGTTGAATATCTTCAATATTGCGTGCCACGGAATTCTCCTCTTAGCTTAAGTTTCGCTCTTAACGAGCTTATCTTACCGTGCAGGGCCTCCACCGCGCAGGCCGGGGAGCACGTAAAGTGGGGCCCATGACTGAAACTCGTTTGAACGTAGGAGATACCGCCCCCGCTTTTTCGCTTGCCGATGCCACCGGCAACACCGTGTCCCTGTCCGATTACGCAGGCCAGCGCGTGTTGGTGTACTTCTACCCGCGCGCCAATACGCCGGGCTGCACCAAGGAAGCCTGCGATTTTCGCGATTCCCTAGAAGAGCTCAATGGGCTCAATATCGCGGTGGTAGGCATCTCCCCCGATAAGCCCGAGTCACTGGCGAAGTTCCGCGATGATCACAATCTCAACTTCCCGCTGCTTTCTGATCCGGATAAGTCCGTCATGACCGCGTATGGCGCCTTCGGGGAGAAGAAGAACTACGGCAAGGTGGTCCAAGGCGTTATCCGTTCCACCTTCCTCGTGGAGCCGGATGGCACCATCGGCCAGACACACTACAACGTGAAGGCCACCGGGCACGTCGCGCGCGTGATGAAGGGCCTCGAGTAAGCCGGTGGAGGAAATCCTCGTCCCGCGGCGCCGGCCAGCGCAGGCGCGCAGCCGGGAGCGCTTTGCTCGCATCGTGCAGGCGGCGCGCGCCGTGCTTGTCGATGTCGGCTTCGAATCCTTCACCTTCGATGAAGTCGCCCACCGCGCTGGGGTCCCCATCGGCACGCTGTACCAGTTCTTTGCCAATAAATACGTGCTCATCTGCGAGCTCGACCGGCAAGATACCGCCACCAGCCTGGCCGAAATCGAGCGCTTTTCGCGCCTCGTGCCGGCCCCGCAGTGGCCGGATGTCTTGGATGAATTCATCGACCACTTGGCGCGGATGTGGCGCGAGGACCCTTCCCGGCGTGCTGTTTGGCACGCCATCCAATCCACCCCGGCGACGCGGGCCACGGCCGCCGATACCGAGCTGCAGCTCTTGGAGCCACTCGCCGAGATCCTCCGCCCGCTGGCCACCGAGCACAGCGATGCGCAACGCATTGAGCTTGCACGCTTCCTTATCCACACCGTGGTCTCGCTGCTCAATTACGCCATTTCGGGCGATCCAGACAAGTTCGATTCCGTGGTCATGGAGCTAAAGCGCATGTTGATTTCGTATCTTTTTGCGGTGGCCGCAGGCTAAGTTTGTAGACGTTTATACAAGTTATCCACAGGCGGGCACTGGGCGCGATTGGCGCCGCAGCAGCGCGCGCCTAGATTTGCAGGCATGAACGCACTGCAGGCCTATGCCACCCAGATTTCCTCGGCGATGGATATCCTCGCCGAGGCCCACGGCATGCCTGAACGCGACCTCATCGAGCTCGGCCTGCCGGATGTCGAGGCCCGCGAGCTGCTCGCGCTGGCTGAAGTTTATTTCGGCACCACCTCCTTTAGCCGCAAGCAGCGCCTTGCCGCCGCAGGCGCGCGCCACCACGATTTGGTGACGCTGAAGCTCATCGAGAAGTACGCCACCCGCGCGGCCACCAAGCGCGCCGCATGGAACCTGCGCGTAGAACTGTGCCGACAACACGGCCCGGCCTCCGAGATTGCCCGGCTCGCTAAAAAGCGCCTGCGCGAATGGCGCCCGCGCCGCCGGCCGCCGCGCGAGGGCGTACAACTCCTGCGCCGCCCGGATGGCCCGTGGACGATGCGCATTACCGCGCCCTCGTCCTTCCTCGCGGATCTCGATTCCGCCCTCGACCCCGATAACCCACTCGCATCCTTCCGCGAACTCCTCCGCGGCGAGGGCGCTGCTACGGTACAGACCACGACGAACGTGATTATCCCGCTCAACGCGCTGGACCAAATTTTGGAAGGCGATGGCGACGAGGTCACGCTTCGGCTCACCAACGGCTCGACCATCACCGGCGCGCAGCTCGTCGAGCGCACCTTCAGCGAACACGGGCTAGCCACGCTTATCCACCCAGTGAAGGGCCCGGTCAACCTGTATCGGACCTCGCGCTTCGCCTCAGAAAAGCAGCGGCTGATGGCCGCCGCCGAAAACCCCACCTGCCCGTGGCCGCCGTGCAATCACCCGGCGGATAAGTCTCAGATCCACCACCTGCAGGCGTGGAAGCACGGCGGGATGACCAACGCGGAGAACCTCACGGTGTGCTGCCCGTACCACAACGGGGTGAACCAAGACGATCCGAACGCCCCTCCCCTGCGCGGCCGCCTTGCCCGGGTAAACGGCAAGGTCCGCTGGAGCCGCTAGCGCTGCCTCACCGAGGTAGCGCTACTCGGCGTGCGCAAGCAGCTCCGCGCACACATCACTGGGAAAGAGCTCTCTGGCCATCCGCGCGAAGTCCTCTCGGCCCAGCGCACCTGCGCCCTCTGGCACGCTGCCCCACAACCGGCAGCCCGTGACCGCCGGAAGCTCGTCCACGTTCAGCCGCGTCGCCAGATCTGGCCTCGCGGGCAAACTGCCGCCGATAAGCCCCATCGCGTTAATCCCGCGCCGCTGCGCCTCGCGGACGGTGAGCTCGGCGGCGTTGAGGCTGCCGAGGCCGAGGGAGGTGACGATGAGGAGGTTGGTGGCGACATCGGCAAGCGTGTAGTCGTCTGCCAAACGCACCAGCAAGCCGCCGGCGCCTTCCACCAGCACCACCCGGCCTGGTGCATCCAACCCTGCGATCCAGTCCCAGAGTTCCTCTTTGCTCGGTGGAATCATACCCGCCCGGCGCGCCGAAAGGTTCGGTGCCAGCGGCTCGGGAAAGCGCACCATCTCCGTGACCTCGACCCCGGCCAGGGCCCGCACCGTCGCCGCGTCACCGCTATTGTCCGGCTCGCCGGTCTGCAGGGGCTTGACATAGACAACCTCGCGCCCACTCTGGGCAAAGGCGCTAGCGAGCGCCGCCGTGGCTACCGTCTTTCCCACGTCGGTATTGGTGCCGGTGACAAAGATAATCATCGCTTTCCTCCTGCCACCGCAGCGCGCACACCGCGGCAAATCTGCGCAACTTCGTCCTCGGTGCTGATAAACGGCGGCATGGTGTAGATGAGGCGGCCGAACGGGCGCAGCCACACGCCCTGGTCCACCGCCGCGTCCGTAGCACCTGACATATCGACGTCGCGCTCCATCTCCACCACGCCGATAGCGCCCAGTACCCGCACGTCCGCCACGCCCGACTCGTCCTCTAGCCCGGAAAGCCCGGCGCGCAGCTGCTTCTCGATGCCCGCAACCTGCCCCCGCCACCTGCCCTCCAGGATCATGGAGGTCGCCTCGGCAGATACCGCGCAAGCCAGCGGGTTGGCCATAAAGGTCGGGCCGTGCATAAGCGCGCGGGGGTGCATACCCTCGGCTACCCGGCCGGTGGCAAGCGTGGCGGCCATCGTCATGAAACCGCCGGTCATCGCCTTTCCCACGCACATGATATCCGGCACCACTTCCGCCCCCTGGGTGGTAAAGAGGTCCCCGGTGCGCCCAAATCCCGTGGCGATTTCATCCGCGATCAGCACGATTCCGTGGCGGTCGCAAATTTCGCGCGCCCCGCGCACCAACTCGTGGTCGTGGAAGCGCATGCCGCCGGCGCCTTGGACGACAGGCTCGATGATCAGGGCCGCGACCTCGTCGGTAATGCAGCCCTCCAATTCGCGCAGGTACTCCTCGCGCACCTTCTCGCTCGCCCCGCGCGTCGGCGGTGCCGGGGCGAAAACCTGCTGCACCAGGGTGCCGGTCCACATCGAGTGCATGCCGCCATCGGGATCGCACACGCTCATCGCTGCAAACGTATCGCCGTGATAGCCCGAGCGCCAGGTCAGCATCTTGGTGCGCTCCGGGTGGCCAATCCCCTGCTGGTATTGCAGGGCCATCTTGATGGCGACCTCCACCGAGACCGATCCCGAGTCCGCATAAAAGACCTGCGCGAAGTCGTGGCGCGTGAGCTCCATGAGATTAGCCGTCAGCCGCGCCGCTGGCTCGTGCGTGAGCCCACCGAACATCACGTGGCTCATGCGGTCGATCTGCTCCTTGGCGGCAGCGGTAAGCCGCGGGTGGCTGTGCCCGTGGGCGGCGGCCCACCAGGAGGACATGGCGTCGATGAGCTGGGTGCCATCGGCAAGCGTGAGGTGGACGCCCGCGGCCGACTCGACCACGCGCGTGGGCGCGCCGGGCTCGGCGTAGGGGTGCCAGATGTGGTGGGCATCGATTGTTGCTATGTCGTTAGTAGAAATATCCACCAAATTAGATCTAGCACACACTGTCGGCCGCTATAGTCCTTTTTATGAAAGTTCTTGAACGGCGTTCAATTCGCCGCGTACCCGTGGTTTTGCCGGCGGTTGCGGGCATCGAAATGTGGGAGCGCTTCAGCTTTTATGGCATGCAAGCCATCCTCGCGTACTACCTCTACTCCACCTCCGGCGGGCTCGGCATGGAGCAAACGCAGGCCACCGCGCTCGTCGGCGCCTACGGCAGCCTGCTCTATCTTTTCACGTTTGTGGGCGGCTGGGTCAGCGACCGCCTCTTGGGCGCCGAGCGCACCTTGCTTACCGGCGCTGGGCTGTTGGTGTGCGGACACTTTGCCCTTTCGTTTATCCCCGGCACCGCTGGGCTCATCATCGGGCTCTTGCCGCTCGCGCTTGGCTCGGGGCTGCTCAAGACCGCCGCGATAACGATTCTGGGCGCCGCCTTCCCCGCCGAGGCCGGCGCGCGCGACGGGGCCTTTCAGATTTTCTACCTCGGCATCAATGTCGGCGCGCTTTTTGGCCCCATGTTGACAGGCTGGCTAGCCGAGGAATACGGCTACCACGCCGGATTCTTCGCCGCAGCGGTGCTCATGTGCTGCGGGTGTGCCACCTACGGCGCGCTGCGGAAAAAGATAGATGTGCCATCGCGCCCGCCTCACCCCACCCAGGCCCCAGGCAAGGCGGGGCTGGTCGCGCTGGCGGCGCTCCTAGCCGGCGTGCTGCTCATTATCACCGTTTCTCCAGCAACGCTGACGGTGCTGCTTCTTATCGCCACGGTGGCGGCCGCGGCGGGGCTTTTTGCCAGCATGCTGCGATCCCCGCAGATTAGCGCAGACGAGCGACGCCGCATCCTGGATTTTATTCCGCTTTTCGCTTGCTCAACGGCCTACTGGACCCTGCAACCGCAAATCTACGGAGTCCTCGCGGTCTACTCGGATCAGCGCCTCAACCGATCCATCGGGGGATTCGAAATCCCGCCGGCGTGGACGCAATCGCTCAACCCGCTATTCATCCTCCTGCTCTCGCTACCCTTGGCCGCGGGCATGACGCGCTGGGCCAACTCGCGGCGCGCGCTCATGGGTTGCGGCATCATCTTCGCCGGCGCAGGCATGTTCCTCCTACTGCCCTTTGTGGGAGGCGGGGAAAATTCCACGCCGTTCCTGGTGCTAGCGGGCACCATCTTTTTAATGTCGCTCGGCGAGCTCTTCATCGGCCCAGTGGGCATGGCAGCATCTGCCGCCCACGCGCCGCGGGCCTATGCCACTCGCTTTTCCACGCTGTACTTCCTCACCATGGCCATCGGCACCTCGCTGGCCGGATCAATGTCGCAGCTGTACGATCCCACCTCGGCATCCGCGGAAACAACCTACCTCCTCATCATGGGCGGCGTCCCCATCATCTTGGGGCTGATACTCCTCCTGCGGCGCAGGTAGGCCTTTAACGCCCGGCGGACTCATCTAGCGCGCGGTCCGCCATCAGCACGTCGCGCATGCCGCTGAACAGATCGCCCATTCCCTGCGGGTTGGACGGCATGTAGAGCACGGAGGCTTGGCCGTTATCCGAGACATCGACCATCGCGTCGAGGTACTGCGAGACCAGCATGAGGACCTCGGGGGATTCCTGCACCCCGGCATCGCGCAGGAGCTCGTATTGCTGGGCGATGCCCTCCACTATCTCCTTGCGCTGCTCGGCAACACCCCTACCCTGCAGCTTCTTTGCCTCCGCGGCACCCTCGGCTTCTTTGACCACGCGGATTTTTTCCGCCTCCGCCTGGGCGATGGCCGCCTCGCGCTCGCGCTGCGCCGCGTTAATGGAGTTCATGGACTCGCGCACGCGGGAATCCGGGCGAATATCGGTTACCAGCGTATTGACGAAGTTCCAGCCGTATTCGGCCATATTATCCCGCAGCGAGGCCGCCACGTTCTGCGCGATGGTGTCCTTGGAGGAAAAAGACTCGTCCAAGCCCATATTCGCCACCGACGAGCGCACATTATCTTGCACATAGGCCACGATCTGCTGCTCGTGGTTGGAGAGCATATAAAAGGCCTCGCGCTCGCGGCCCTCTACGACCTCGTACTGCACCGCGACCGGGATTTGGACGAAGACATTATCCTTCGTCTTGGTTTCTACCATCACGTCTAGCTGGCGCACCTGCAGCGAAATCTTATCGCGCACGCGGTCGATCCAGGGCATCTTGAAGTGCAAGCCCGCGTGGGCGACCGTCTGGAATTTACCCAAACGCTCCAAGATGGCCGCCTCGCGGGTACGCACGATGTAATAGCCATCAAATACGGTGGCGAGAATCAGCAAGATGATGATACCGATGATGATTAAGCTCAACATTTCCTCTCCCTAACTACGTATGTGAAATTAATTTTCGCACAGGCGGAAAGCGTTCGCTAGTGGTCATCGATAAGCGCAAAGAGCTTGCCCATCACCTCCGCGCCGTTCTCGCCGATGCCATTGTGCTGGTACTCATTCGTCACCCACGGCCGCAGATCGCCCAAGTGCGCGGCGGTGGCCAAAGATTCCTCCAGGGGAACGAAGATATCGTCGAGGTAGATGGCGGCGGCGGTGGTGGGGGCATCGGCAAGCGCATAAGGCGCACTAAATTCCCGCTCCGCCAAGCCGTGCGCACCCTCCTTGAAGGCCTGCAGCGCCGGGTCCTCGTCGAACTGCCACGGGGAAATATGCTCGCCGGTCAGCCAGGTGCCGGACTCGGCAAACTCCGGGAACTCCTCGCGCACGCGGTGCGCCGACCACTGCGTCGACGCCTGCCCGCCGCTGCCGGCATAAATGGACTCGTGGATCGCCGCATAAAGCGGCGCCTCCGCAAAGCTCACGCGCTCGCCGATGCCCCACAGGAAATCATCCCGCAGCACCTTCTCTCCCCGCACGGTGCGGAAGGGCTCTTCCAGGAGGTAAGCCAGGCCGTCGAAGCCGGTGCCCCGCCCCAGATCGGTGCCGATGGTGCGAAAACGCAGCGAGGACAGCCGCTCGCCGGTGTGCAGGCGCTCGTCGGAATTATCGAGGTGGGCGATGATTTCCTCGATGCGGCGCTGCACCCAGGGGAACTCTCGGTAGAAGCGCTCCTGGCGGGCCTTGAGCTTGCTAAAAGTCGCGCGGTAAAGGTGATCCGCGCCCTGCAGCGTGGGGATGCCACCGGTGAAAAACGCGTGCTTGACGGACTCAGGAGCCTGAGACAGGTACGCAGTGATGCAAAAGCCGCCGAAGGATTGGCCGAACAGGGACCAGGTCTCAAGCCCCAGGTGTTCGCGGAGGCGCTCGGCATCGCGCACGATACTGTCCTGGTGCAATAAGGCCAGGTGCTCGGCGCTGCGCTCTTCTGCGGGGCTTAGCCTATCGATGCGGTGCGAGCGCCCCGTGCCGCGCTGATCGAGGAGGATGACGCGGTAGCGCTCGAGCGCCTTGCCGATAAGCCCCGTCGGTTTCACCGGCCGCGGGGCCGGAAAACCTGGGCCTCCCTGCAGGTACAGCAGCGCCGGCAAGTCCTCGCCGCCTGGCGGGATGATTTCGCGGGCATAGAGAGCAAAAGTCCCGCGCGGATTGTCATAATCCCACGGGACTTCCAGGGTGTGTTCAATAATATCGTGGCCGAAGCGGCGGTAGTGAGTCATGCCCACCCAGGTTAGTAAACCTCCAGACCCTTCGCGCGGAAAACGTCGCGGACTTTTTCCACGTCTTCCGGCTTTGGCGGCTTGGTATCTGCCAAGTGGTAGGTCATATCGAGCCCCTCCCACTTGTCCTTACCCATATTGTGGAAGGGCAAGACCTCGACGCGCTCCACATTGGACTTCCACCGCGCCACGATGGAGGCGACGTTTTCGACGTTCTCGGCCGAATCCGTCAGGCCCGGCACGACGACGAAGCGAATCCACACCGGCTTGCCTATCGCGTTGAGGCGGTCGCCAAAATCGAGCGTGGGCTGCAGCTGGCGCCTCGTTACGCGCTGATAGGTTTCCTCGTCGCCCGACTTCACGTCCAGCAGGACCAGGTCGATATTGTCTAGGTCCTCATCGCGCAGGCGCGAGCCCAAGAACCCAGAGGTATCGATTGTGGTGTGGATGCCGGCGTCGTGGACTTCCTTGAGCACACGCCGGGTAAACGCAATTTGGAAGAGGGGCTCACCACCGGAGATGGTCAGGCCGCCACCGGAAGCTTGGAAGATGGGCTTATAGCGCTTGATGCGTTTGACCACATCGTCGACCCGCTCCAAGGTGCCGGTCTTCATCTCCATGGTGTCCGGGTTATGGCAATACTGGCAGCGCAGGGGGCAGCCGGACATGAACATGGTCATGCGGGTGCCCGGGCCGTCGACGGCGGTTACCAGCTCCCAAGAGTGCACGAGGGCGATATCGCCGGTGCGGCGCGCCTCCATTAGCTCGGGGCGGGTAATCTCATCGAGTTCGTGGTCGGTTCCCAGGCCCGCGGCAACACCGCGAACGCGCTCGCCGGATTCCGGCGACAGGGTGACCACACCAGTAATGCCATCAGCCATGATTATGAACCCTGGTGGAAGGTGCGGGAGATGACGTCAAGCTGCTGCTCCTTGGTGAGCTTGACGAAGTTGACCGCATAGCCAGAGACGCGAACGGTGAGGTTCGGGTATTTCTCTGGGTGCTCGACGGCATCTTCCAGCGTGGACTTGTCCAGCACGTTGATATTGGCGTGGTACAGGCCAGAGTTCATCTTGTGCTCGTCGCGGCTGGCCTTCATGTCTGAAAGGCGTTCTGCAAAGGTTGGGGTTGCCATGATGGTTCTCCTTGTCGTGATTCTTATTGTTCCATGATGAAGCCGGCATCCAGCACGCCCACCAAGTTGGTGATGCGCTCTTCTGGGGTGCGGCCCAAACCGGACGGGGTGATGGTATTGGTCAGCGAGATGCCGTCCAGGGCATCCTTGTAATCCAACTTGCCCACCGACAGCATGGAGGCAACCATGCCGTGGTTATCCGCGCCGTTTTCGGGGTTAGCGCCCGGGGAGAAGGGGGTGCCGGCCTTGTGGCCCGACGGGAAGGAGCCTGTTGCCTTGCCGTAGACCACGTTGGAGGTAATGGTCAGCACGGACTGGGTGGGGATGGCATTGCGGTACATCGGGATGGCCTTAATTTTCTCCATCACGGTGTGCACGATGGTGGCGGCGATGTCATCAGCGCGGTCGTCGTCGTTGCCGTAGAACGGGAATTCGCCTTCGGTGATGTAATCCGTAATCAGGCCGGTCTCATCCCGGACCGGGGTGACCTTGGCGTACTTGATGGCGGATAGCGAATCGGCGACGATGGAAAGCCCCGCGATGCCGCAGCCCATGGAGCGGATGATATTGGAATCATGCAGCGCCATTTCCACGGCCTCGTAGGCGTACTTATCGTGCGAGTAGTGGATGATGTTTAGCGCCTCGACGTAGGTGCCAACCACCCAGTCCAGCATCTCCTCGTACTTTTGCCAGACCTCGTCGAAATCCAACGGGCCATCGCCTTGAATCGGCTCGTAGCCTTCAACGACTTGCTTGCCGGAGACCTCATCCCGGCCGCCGTTCATGGCGTAGAGCAGGGCCTTGGCGGCATTGACTCGGGCGCCGAAGAACTGCATCTGCTTGCCCACTTCCATCGGGGACACGCAGCAGGCAATCGCAGCGTCATCGCCCCACTCGTCGCGAATCTGGCAATCAGACTCGTACTGGATGGAGGAGGTTTCAATGGAGATGTGCGCGCAGAATTCCTTGTAGCCTGCAGGCAGCTCCGGATCCCAGAAAATGGTGATATTCGGCTCCGGTGATGGACCCAGGTTGATCAGGGTCTGCAGGAGGCGGAAGGAGGTCTTGGTGACCATGTGGCGGCCGTCGCTGCCGAAGCCGGCATCGGACCAGGTGGCCCAGTACGGATCGCCGGAGAAAATCTGGTCATAGTCGATGGTGCGCAGGAAGCGGACGATGCGCAGCTTCAGCACGAGCGCGTCGATGATTTCCTGTGCCTGTTTCTCGGTGATGATGCCAGCGGCCAAATCGCGCTCGAAGTAGCAGTCGAAGAATGCGGACAGGCGGCCGATGGACATGGCTGCGCCGTCCTGGGACTTGATGGAGGCGAGGTAGCCAAAGTAGGTCCACTGCACGGCCTCGTGGGCGGTGCGCGCCGGCTCGGAGATGTCAAAACCGTAGGACTCGGCCATCGCCTTGAGCTTCTTCAGGGCCTTGATCTGCTCGGAGTGCTCCTCGCGGTAGCGGGCCCAGTGCTCGGAAAAGCCGGCATCGGCAATGGCATCGCGGGCCTCAATCTTTTCCTGGATGAGATAGTCCACGCCGTACAGCGCCACGCGGCGGTAATCGCCGATGATGCGGCCGCGGCCATAGGCATCGGGCAGGCCGGTGATGATGTGTGATGAACGGGCGGCGCGGATGCGCGGGGTGTAGATATCGAAGACCGCATCATTGTGGGTCTTGCGGTAGCGGGTGAAGATCTTCTCCACCTCGGGATCAACCTCTTTGCCCGCCTCGCCGATGGCCTGCTTCACCATGCGCCAGCCGCCGAACGGCATCATGGCGCGCTTGAGCGGTGTATCGGTTTGCAGGCCGACGATGACGTCATCGTCTTCTGAGATGTAACCGGCCGGGAAGGCATCGATATCGGTCGGGGTGTGCGTATCGACATCGTAAATGCGCTTTTCGCGCTCGACTGACAGGTAGTCCTTTTCCAGGGTGTCCCACACGCGTAGCGTCTTATCGGTGGGGCCAGCGAGGAAGCTGGAGTCGCCGTTATAAGGCGTGTAATTGCGCTGGATGAAATCGCGGACGTTGATGCCCTCGGTCCAAGGGCCGGGCGCAAAACCTTCCCACCCTTGATACTGCTGGGGCTTAGTTGCGGTAGTCATAATTCCCTTCTTCTGGGTCAAATTTCCCGGGGCGCATGCCGCCTTTTTCTTCCCGCAGCATCAAGCCCCGTCACCTCTTAATTGTCGGCTCGATTCGCGAAATTAACAACCGTAAACTTCCCTTTGAGCACCAGTTATAAACCGGTCGTCATACTTTGCTGGTTACCCGATTCATATAAACCACCCGTACGTTTTTGTTCGGGGGCAATCTAGCCCCGATCGTGGCTTTGCTCACGTACACTTTGGCGCCGACCTGCGTGTACCTCTACTGTTAAGGCGGTCAGCTTCGCTTCCGTAACAAGGAGGACTTCGTGGCGTCCCAGCCCAAGCACCCCGTAGACATCGTTCCCCCCGCGCCGAAACTCGCCGCCCTTGGGCTGCAGCACGTCCTCGCGTTTTATGCCGGGGCGGTCATCGTCCCGCTGCTCATCGCCAGCTCGTTAAACCTGGACGCGGAAACTACCATCCACCTCATCAATGCAGACCTTTTGACCTGCGGCATTGCAACGATCATTCAGTCGATGGGCATCGGCAAGCATATTGGCGTGCGCCTGCCCATCGTGCAGGGCGTGACCACGACGGCGGTGTCACCCATCATCGCGATTGGCCTGGGTGCCACCGATGGCGAGGGCGGGGTGGCTTCGCTGCCCACGATTTACGGCGCCATCATCGTCGCAGGCCTTTTCACCTTCTTCGCCGCGCCGGTCTTTGGCAAGGTGCTGCGCTTCTTCCCGCCGGTGGTCACCGGTTCGGTGCTGCTGGTGATGGGTACCTCGCTGCTGGCGGTATCTGCCAATGACTTTGTCAATTACGCCGAGGGTGTGCCGGCCACGCGCGATTTGCTCTACGGCTTTGGCACGCTCGCGGTCATCATTTTGGTGCAGCGTTTTTCCTCCGGCTTCGTGGGCACGTTGGCGGTGCTCATCGGCTTGGTGTTGGGCACGGGCGTGGCGCTCGCGCTTGGCGATGCCTCCTTTAGCGAAGTCTCCTCCTCCCCCGCCCTCGGCATTACCACGCCGTTTTATTTCGGCATGCCGCAATTCGACCTCGTGGCGATCTTCTCGCTGATTATCGTCATGATCATCACCATGGTGGAAACGACCGGCGATGTGTTTGCCACCGGCGAAATCGTCAAAAAGCGCATTCGCCGCGATGACGTGGTGCGCGCTATCCGCGCCGATGGTGTCTCCACCCTGGTAGGCGGCGTGATGAATTCCTTCCCCTATACCTGCTTTGCGCAAAACGTGGGCCTGGTGCGCTTGACCAATGTGAAATCGCGCTGGGTGGCCGTGGCGGCTGCGGGGTTCATGATTGTGCTGGGCCTTTTGCCGAAGGCCGGCGCGGTCGTTGCCGCGATTCCGTCGCCGGTGCTCGGCGGCGCATCGCTAGCACTTTTTGCCAACGTGGCGTGGGTGGGCCTGCAGACCATCGCAAAGTCGGATCTCAGCGATGGCCGCAACTCCGTCATCGTCACCTCCGCCCTGGGCCTGGCCATGCTGGTGACCTTCAAGCCGGAGGTTGCCACTGCCTTCCCGGAGTGGGCGCAGACCTTCGTCTCTTCTGGCATGTCCATCGGCGCGATTACCGCCATCCTGCTCAACTTGTTGTTCTTCCACACCGGCAGCGCGAGCGCACAGGTCTCGCGCGCCGATGGCAAGGGCGTGAGCCTCAACGAGCTGAACGAGGCCTCGCGCGAGGAGTTCACCGCCGCGCTGCGCCCGCTCTTTAATAATGAGACCTGGCCGCTGGATCTGGCCTGGCAGTCCCGGCCGTTTAGCGATGTCAACGAGCTGCGCGCCGCCATCCAGGTTGCCGTGCTGACCGCGGATGCTGAACGCCGCGATGCGCTCATCCACGACTACCCCGCGATGGACGAGCTGCTTTTGGCCTCGGCCGATGAGGCGGCGAATATTTCCGCCGACCGCGGCTCGCTGGGACTCAGCGAGCTTGACGACGTGCAAACCGAGCGCATTACCGAGCTGTCCGCCGCCTACCGCGAGCGCTTTGGCATGCCGTTTGTGGCTTATTTGGATACCAATGACACGGTGGAGCGCGTCATCGATGCCGGCGTGCGGCGCCTGGCCAATTCCGATGCGCAGGAATACCGCATTGCTCTCAGCGAAATCGTTGAGATCGCTAATGACCGCTTCGATATCCTGCTTGCCGATGCCAACCCCGTCCGCTCCTCCTGGGACCGCAAGTTCACCGAGGTGGACTAAGATCCGCAAAAGCACCGCAGTTCTTCAAGCAAGTACTGCGGTGCTTTTCTTGTGCGCCCGGTGAGACTTGAACTCACACGTCATAAGACACTAGAACCTAAATCTAGCGCGTCTGCCAATTCCGCCACGGGCGCGAGCAACGTTGAATAGTGTACACGGCGGGCTGATAAACAAGAAACCAGGGGCATTCCGTATTGCGGCGGTGGATAGGTAGGCTGGGTGGGGTGATTATGCACGAGGATCAGAAGAAACGGCGCGTGAAGGTGCGGTGGTGGCACATCGCCCTCGTCATATTTTTCGTGGTGCTTTTCCTCTTCCTCGCCTATTGGCAGTGGACGCGCTTCCGCTCCGGCTCGGGCACCTTCCAAAACTTGGGCTACGCCTTCCAGTGGCCGCTTTTTGCCGTGTTCGTGATCTATGCTTATCGCACCACGCTGCGCTATGAAAATGAGCGCCTCGCCGCGGAAAACGAAGCCCGCGAGATGGATTCGCTGCAGGCCTCAGGAAACGCCTCTGAAAATGTCGGCGAAACCGCCGACGGAATAACAAATTCGACCGATGGTTCTGAGGTGAGGGACTCGGCGGAGAAAACCGCCATCGATGAGGATTTCTTGCCGCAGCGCCCGCAGCTGAATGTGGAAGAGTTTAATGCGTTGAATCAGCCTCGGCGCCGCCGCGGTTCCCCCGCAGAGGGACGCGACGAAGGCACAACAGATAAAAGGAGAAAGTAAATCATGACAAACCAGGTACACCCAGACCGCAAGGCGCGCATCCGCGGCCCGCTGAAGTTCTTTTCCATCGCGGCCACGGTGACCGGTATCTTCCTGATCATCCTGGTCATCCGCATGTTCTTCCAATACGTCATGGGAGCAGAGATCCCGGAATGGGCGACCTATATCGCCATCGTGCACGGCATCGCGTACATGACCTACCTGCTGTCCATCCTGATTCTGGGCCCGCGCGCGCTGTGGCCCGCCGGCAAGCTGATTACCACCGCGCTCGCCGGCGTGGTGCCCTTCCTGTCCTTCTGGATGGAGCACAAGCGCCGCAAGGAAATCGAGGAGCAATTCCAGCTCAACGCCTAATTAGCCGGCCAGCTCCGCGATGAACGGGGCTAGCTGGGAAAGGGCGCGGCCGCGGTGCGAGACCGCGTTCTTTTCCGCAGGCGACATTTCCGCCGCAGAACGCGACTCGCCTTCTGGTTGGAAGAGTGGGTCGTAGCCAAAACCATTAGCGCCGCGCGGCTCGCGCAAAAGCTTGCCCTCCCAGCGGCCCTCGGCCACGCGCTCTGTGCCTTCGGGGGTCACGAGGGCGCACACGGAGACGAAGGCAGCGGCGCGCCGATCATCCGGCACATCCGCCATCTGCGCCAAGACTAGGTCATTATTAGCCTGGTCGTTGCCGTGTTCGCCGGACCAGCGGGCCGAGAGCACGCCGGGCATGCCGTTGAGTTCCTCGATGGCCAGCCCAGAATCATCCGCGATGGTCACCAGACCCGTGGCGGAGGCGCCGGCACGGGCCTTGATGAGCGCGTTATCGGCAAAGGTGCGGCCGTCCTCGACGGGCTCTGGGTAGGGTTCGACCTCGGAAAGCAGGCGCAGCTCCACGCCCTCGATGCCGGCCTCGGACAGGATGCGATCGAGCTCGGCCAGCTTCTTCGGATTGCCGGATGCGACGAGGATTACCATCCCAGCGCCGCTTTCTGCGCCGCGATGAGCTCGCTGCAGCCCTTCTGGGCCACATCCAGCATGCCGTTGAGCTGCTCGCGGCCAAAGAGGCCGTGCTCGCCGGTGCCCTGGATTTCTACAAAGTCGCCGGATTCCTGCATCACCACGTTGAGGTCCACCTCGGCGCGGGAATCTTCCTCATAGGGCAAATCCAGACAGATTTCGCCGTCGATGATGCCCACGGACACCGCGGCGATGGGATCGAGCAGCGGCTCGCCGGGGACGACGCCTTCGGACTTGAGGTGGGCGATGGCATCGGCAAGCGCAACGTAGGCGCCCGTGATGGAGGCGGTGCGGGTGCCGCCATCGGCCTGCAGCACGTCGCAGTCGAGCTGGATGGTGTTTTCGCCCAGCTCCTCCAAGTCCACGGCGGCGCGCAGGGAGCGGCCGACTAGGCGGGAAATCTCGTGGGTGCGGCCCTTGACCTTGCCGCGCATGGACTCGCGCGGCATACGGTCGTGGGTGGCGGATGGCAGCATGGCGTACTCGGCGGTTAGCCAGCCCTCGCCGGAATCGCGCTTGAAACGCGGCACCCCGAGTTCGACGGAGGCGGTGCACATCACGCGGGTATTGCCAAATTCCACCAAGACGGATCCAGCCGGGTTGGTGGTGAAATTGCGGGTAATGAGGACGCTGCGCATTTGGTCGAGCGCGCGCCCATCGGCACGAGTAAATTCAGTCATGCCCTCCAGCGTAACTTAGAACTGCATGCCCGCAGTACCCAGCACGATCTCGCCGTCGAATTCCTCCCGCGCCGCCGCCACGGTGGCCTCAGCATCGCCCCAGGGCTGGATGTGGATCAACACTAGCGTGCCAGCGCCCGCTTCCCGCGCCGCGCGCCCCGCTTCCGCGCCCGACATGTGCATGCCGGGTGCCATGCCCTCGGAGGAAGCACCCCAGGTGGCCTCGCAGAGGAAGAGATCGGCGCCCCGGGCGGCATCGACAAGCGCGGGCGTATAAGACGTATCGCCGGAATAGGTAATGGTCTTGCCGGTCTTGGCGTGCTCGATGCGCAGCGCATACGCCTCGACCGGGTGATTGACGGGGAAGGGGGTGATAAAGACGTCATCGACAAGCTGGCGCTCCCCCGCCACCCACGGGCTAAACGCCAAGGTATCGGACATATCGTCGATCCCATTTACCTCGTCGGAAGACAGGCGGCCTAGGTGCGTCGGCGTGGCAGATGGGCCAAAGCAGAAGTCGCGCGAGGCCGCCGGGGCGGTGGGATGGAAGCGGCGCCACACCATGAGGGAGGGAAAATCTGCGCAGTGATCCGCGTGCAGGTGGCTAAAGGCCACGTGGGCATCGCACGGATCCTGCAGTTTAGCTAGCTGGCCCAGCGTGCCCGAGCCCATATCCAGGATGATGGACGGTGCATTATCGAAGGACACGACATAGCCGGAGGCAGGATTGTCTGCGGTGGGGACGCTACCGGAGCAGCCTAGGATGGTCAGCTTCATGCAACCAATAGTTCCATGAATCCGGACCGAATGCTGGTACCGCGCGCAAAAGGGGGAGGATTAACCGATCTGCGGGCCCAAAAAGCGCGTGGCCAGCTGGGCAAAGACCTCTGGATCGCCGGTGGATTCGAAGGAATGGACCGGCTGGTTGCCCTCGGGGGCGAGCATGTCCGTTTCCGTAAGAAGGCGCATGACGTCCTTCGTGGTCTCCTCTGAGGAGGTCACCAGGGACACGTTTTCGCCCATGGCGAGCTGGATGATGCCGGTAAGCAGCGGGTAGTGCGTGCATCCCAGCACCAAGGTGTCCACGCCCTGGGCCTGCAGGGGCGCAAGGTAGCCCTCGGCAACGCCGAGGATCTGGCGGCCCGCGGTAATCCCGCGCTCGACAAAGGGAACGAAGTCCGGGCAGGCCGCGGCTACCGCCTCAACATTGGGATTAACCGCGAAAAGGTCCTGGTAAGCGCCGGATTTGATGGTACCCTCAGTGCCGATGACACCGATCTTGCCATTGCGCGTGGTGGACATGGCGCGGCGCACGGCCGGGCGGATGACCTCCACGATGGGGATATCGTAGCGCTCGCGGGCATCATGCAGGAAGGCCGCGGTGGCGGTATTGCAGGCGATGACCAGCATCTTGCAGCCGCGTTCCACCAGCTCATCGGCAATATCCTGAGAAAAGGCCCGCACCTGCGAGATGGGCCGCGGCCCGTAGGGGCCGTGGGCGGTATCACCCTTATAGATAACGGATTCTTGCGGCAGCTGCTCCATTACCGCGCGGGCCACGGTCAGCCCGCCAACGCCCGAGTCAAAGATGCCGATGGGAGACGACGCGTTGGGCATTATTTCCTCCCTGCCTTTGCGGGGTTATCGGAAGTGATGAACATGCCGGCCGCTACACCGCCCAGGGCGCCGAAGAGGTGGCCTTGCCAGCTAATGCCCTCGGCGACGGGCAGCACGCCCCAAATCAGCCCGGAATAGGAAAAGCCCAGGATGATGCCCAAAATGATTTGCAGCAGGGAGCGATTGAAGACGCCGCGCACCACGAGGTAGGCCAGCCAGCCATAGACCAGCCCGGACGCGCCGATGTGCGAGGTACCGGCCCCGCCCAAAAGCCACGTGCCAAGGCCCGCCACCACGGTGGTGATCAAGGTGACCTCCCACCACACCCGGCGCCCGGACAAGCCGATGAGGAAGCAGAACAGGGCGCCCGGCAGCGAGTTAGACATCAAGTGCTCCAGGCTGCCGTGCAAGAGCGGCGCCGTGATAATGCCCCACAGGCCGTCTACATCCAGCGGGCGGATGCCGTAATTCGACAGCCCGCCGCCGAAGACGACCACGTTGATGAGGTGGACCGACCACTCCACCGCAAGGAACCCCAGGGCCAAGGATAGGCCGGTGCTGATGCGGCCACGGCCGCGGTTGTTCGTGCTGGTCGGCGCCGGCTGATTACGTGAAGTTCCACCCATAGTCATAATGGGCAATATCTTAGCCGAGCAAGTCGCGATACGCGCGAAGCCCCAGGCCAGGGCGTGCGGCGGTGACCGCGGTGACGATGGCCTCCTCCACCACGTCAGCCGCCGCGGCGCACAGCTGGACCATGTCCACCTCAGCGGGTTCCTGCGCCGTCGACAAGGCGAAAATGGTATCTCCGTCCAGTGGCGAATGCGCGGGGCGAACGGCGCGCGCAATACCGTCGTGGGCCGTCATGGCGAGGCGTTGGGCTTGGGCGGTGGTGACGGGGGCATCGGTAAGCACGGCGCCAATCGTCGTATTCAGCTTCGCCGCCGGGTGCGGCAGTTCGCGGTAGGCGTCCGCGTTGACCGGCGTGCGGCCCGGCGCGCCGTAGAGATGGCCGGAGCGCGGGTCGATGACCTCGCCCACGGGATTGGCCACCATCGCGGCGCTGACCTCGTAGTTTCCCACCTTGCGGGTGGCCAGGCCGAAGCCGCCGCGCAGCTTGCCCGCCGTGGCGCCCACGCCCGCGCCGACCGTGCCGACCGTCTCGTCGTGGCCTGCCATTGCCGCCCGCAGCGCCGCCGCGCCATCCTCCGGTCCCGGGCGAGAGGGGCCCGCCAGCAGATCGAAAATCACCGCCGCCGGCACGATGGGCACGCGTGGTCCGGGCTTGTCCTCGCCAAAGACGGGGAAACCGACCCCGTGGGCTTCCAATTCGCGCATGACGCCGTCCGCGGCGGCCAAGCCGAAGGCGGACCCGCCCGCGAGCACGATGGCGTGGACGCGCTCAACGGTATTGTGCGGCTGCAAGAGATCGGTCTCGCGCGTGCCGGGCCCGCCGCCGCGCACATCCACGCTGGCTAGCGCGCCTTTCGGGCCGCAGTAGAGCACGGTGGCGCCGGTATCCTCGCCGGAAAAATGGCCAATGCTAATGCCGTCAATCATTAATCCATCAACACTTCCAGCAGGGAATCCTGGCAATAGGCCAGCCATTCCACCAAGGTATCGCGGTCCGTCATGAGGTTTTCGTCGGTCGCGTCCCCGGCCGCGACGTATAAGCGCAGGTCATTGAGGCCGGCCACGAAGGCTTGGGCTTCCTGCTCCGAAATGGAGACCTCTACCCCGCCGGTGGGGCCGAGCGCATTGCCGATGACCTGCAGGTTCTGCAGCTTCGCCCGCGCGATGTCGTTTTCGTGCAGCGAGCGCAAAAGCGAGGCATCGCCGTCGTATTCCTCATCGCCGGGCTTTTGGAAATCCGGGAACAGCCGCGCCAGGGAGGGATCCTCGGGGGCCTCGGTGTGGCCGGTGGGCATGTCCAGCATTTCCGCGAGCTCGTCTTTCGGCGCGGATTGGGCGCGGCCGATGATCGCCTCAGAGACGGTGGCGGTGAGGTTGCCAATGACTTCGCGCTCCATGGGCTCGAATACCGCCGTGATTTTGGGCCCGCGCATGAGCGATTTCTTCTTTTTCCACGGTTGCATCTATCTACCCTGCCTGTTGCATTGTCGCCCACAGACCCGCGATCTGGAGCTTTTTAACGTCCGCCTCAACCTTGTCCTTCTCGCCGCTGGACACGGCGGCCTTGCCCTCCGTGTGGACCTGCATCATCAGCTCGTTGGCCCGCTTTTTGTCGTAGCCCAAAACGGTTTGGAATACGTAGGACACGTAGCTCATCAAGTTGACGGGATCGTCCCAGACGATGCACATCCACGGCAGGTTCTCGCTCGCGGCCACATCAACTTCGATTCCTTCATCCAAGTCGGGCGTGGCCATGGGAGAGCTCATACGGACTTCGGGGTTTTGCGGCTTCATGCCTTATAGCCTAATCATTTTTCGCTGGCATTTTGGGCATTGGGTCTCCCCACAGCTCACTAGGGTGGTGGCCCGGGTATGCTGAAAGCTTCTTAACCTGTGAGTAGTATCAGGCTCATGAATGACATAGCACGCCCTATCGATCGCTCCACCGCTTTGCTCACGGATAAATACGAGCTCACCATGCTGCAAGCCGCGCTTCGCGATGGCACCGCCCACCGCAACGTGACCTGCGAGGTCTTTTCCCGCCGCCTGCCCAATGAGCGTCGCTACGGCGTCGTCGCCGGCACCGACCGCGTGCTGCGCGCGGTGGAAGACTTCCGCTTCTCCCCCGAGCAGCTGGAACAGATGGATTTCCTGGATGAAGATACCCGCAAGTACCTGCGCGACTGGCGTTTTTCCGGGCAGATCGACGGCTACCGCGAAGGCGAGCTGTATTTTCCCAACTCTCCTATCTTGACGGTGCGCGGCACCTTTGGCGAGTGCGTGGTGCTCGAAACCATCGTGCTTTCTATCCTCAACGCCGATTCCGCCGTCGCCTCTGCCGCATCCCGCATGGTCACCGCCGCCGATGGCCGCCCCATTCTGGAGATGGGCAGCCGCCGCACCCACGAGTACGCGGCCGTAACCGCCGCCCGCGCCGCCTACCTCGCCGGTTTTACCGCCACCTCCAACCTGGAGGCCGGCTTCCGCTACGGCATCCCGGTATCTGGCACCGCCGCCCACGCCTGGACCTTGGCGCACACGAACCCGGATGGCACGAGCAATGAGGAGGCGGCCTTCCGCGCGCAAATCGATACCTTGGGCATCGATACCACCCTGCTGGTGGATACGTATGACATCACCAAGGGCGTCGAGACCGCCGTCAAGGTCGGTGGTCCGGAGCTTGGCGGGGTGCGCATCGATTCCGGTGACCTGGGTGCGGTGACCCGCCGCGTGCGCAAGCAGCTCGATGAGCTGGGCAATCACAATACCAATATCGTTGTCTCGTCCGATTTGGACGAGTTTGCCATTGCGGGTCTGCGCGGCGATCCCGTCGATGTCTACGGCGTGGGCACCTCCGTGGTCACCGGATCCGGTGCCCCGACCGCGGGCATGGTCTACAAGGTCGTCGAGGTCGACGGGGTCCCGGTGGCCAAGCGCTCGTCGTCCAAGCAATCGGTGGGCGGGGCCAAGCGCGCGCTGCGCACCTACCGGTCTTCCGGCGTCGCGGTAGAAGAGGTCGTGTACCCCTTCGCCGCGCAGGCGCCGGATACGGGCCAGCTCACCACCCGCGAGTTGACCATCCCCTTGATGCGCGATGGGCACATCGTGGAGGATCTGCCCGATTTGGAGGCCTCTCGCACCTACTTGGACGAGGCCCGCAAGACCCTGCCGTGGGAGGGCCTGGCGCTTTCGCGCGATGACGCCGCCGTGCCCACGCGAATGGTGGGCTTTAAGGACTAGGTCGCTAGACTGTGTGGGGTGAGTGACCCTGCAGATGAGCCCCTAAACCACGACACGGAAACGCTGCTAGGCGCGGCGGTGGATGCGCTCGGCGGCTCCCGCCGCGAGGGCCAGGTTCGCATGGCCAACGCGGTATCCAAGGCCTTGGAAACCGAGCGCCACCTCGCCGTCCAGGCGGGCACGGGTACGGGTAAATCCCTGGCCTACCTGGTTCCGGCCATCCGGCATGCGATGAACTCGGGTTCCACCGTCGTCGTCTCCACGGCCACGCTGGCCCTGCAGCGCCAGTTGGTGGAGCGCGACCTCCCGCGGCTGACGGAGGCGCTAGCCGATGTCATGGAGCGCACCCCCACCTTCGCCATCATGAAGGGCCGCAATAATTATGTGTGCCTGAATAAGATCGCGGCCACACCGGATGACCCGGAGGCTCTAATCGATGAGTCCGATATCTCCTACCGCGGCAAGGCCGTGCGCCGCATCCACGACTGGGCGCAGGAGACAGAGACCGGTGACCGGGACGATTTAGAGTTCGGCGTGCCGGATTTGGTGTGGCGGGCGGTATCGGTGACTTCGAATGAGTGCTTGGGGGCTGGGCGCTGCCCGCACGGTGCGGATTGCTTCGCCGAAGAGGCCCGCCGAGCGGCTGCCGATGTCGATATTATCGTCACCAACCACGCCATGCTCGCCATCGACGCCATCTCTGAGGCCAATATCCTGCCCGAACACGATGTGGCGATCATCGATGAGGCCCACGAGCTCGATGGGCGCATTACCTCCGTCTCCACGGCGGAGATTACCTCCCGCGCCATTAAGATGGCGGCGAACCGGGCTAAGTCATTGGGCAATGCCGGTAACCTGGCGGAGTTGGCGGATGAATTCGATGATCTGCTGCGCGTGCAGGAGCCCGGCCGGTGGACGGATTTGGATGAGACGTCCCAGGCGCACTTGCGCGCGCTTGCCGACGAGTTCCTGCGCGTTAAATCCCTCATCTCCCGCGCCCCAGAAGGCGAGGCTAACGATGACCCAGAAAAGAACGCCGAGCGCCAAAACCTAAGCAATCACCTCACGGACCTGGCCGAGGCAATCGGGAGGATCTTGGAGGTCTTCGCCACCGATGACCCTGCCGCGCAGGACGATGTCGTGTGGCTGGAGGGCACCGATACACTCGCCGTCGCGCCGTTGTCTATCGCGCATATGCTGCGCGAGAACCTATTTGGGGAGCAAACGGTCGTACTCACCTCGGCCACGCTGGCCCTAGGCGGGCGATTCGACGCCATGGCAGCACAATGGGGCCTACCGTCCGGCACGTATGACACGCTCGATGCGGGAACGCCCTTTGACCCGGCGAAATCCGGCATCTTATATACCGCCAAACACCTCCCGGCGCCGGGGCGCGACGGCCTGTCCTCCGAAACCCTAGAGGAAATATACGAGCTCATCATGGCCGCCGGCGGGCGCACGCTGGGGCTATTCTCCTCGCGTAGGGCGGCGGAAGAGGCTGCGGAGGCCTTGACGCCGCGGTTGCCGTTTGATTTGTATGTGCAGGGCGAAGACGCCATCGGCACGCTGGTGGACAAGTTCTCCACTAAGGAAAACTCCTGCCTGTTTGGCACCTTAACCCTCTGGCAAGGCGTGGACGTTCCGGGGCCGTCGTGCTCGCTGGTCCTCATTGACCGCATCCCCTTCCCGCGGCCCGATAACCCGCTGCTGCAGGCCAGATCCCAGGCAGCCGACGCCGCCGGCCGCTCCGGGTTTATGGAGGTCTCCGCCAATCACGCGGCCCTCCTCATGGCGCAGGGATCCGGGCGGCTGTTGCGCCACGTAACGGACCGCGGGGTCGTCGCCGTGTTGGATAACCGGCTGGAATACAAGCGCTACGGCGCATTCCTCAAAGCATCCATGCCGCAGTTCTGGCAAACCACGAACCCGGAGACGGTGCGCGGGGCGCTTAAGCGATTGGTCGCCGCAGCGCACACACGGTAGCCGAGTCGGGGGCGATCTCGGTAAACCCGGCATCGATGATGACCACCGCCTCTTCCTGCGCGCAGGCGGTGCCAAATAACTCCGCGTCCACCTCGCGGACGGAAAGCGGGAAACCTTCTGCCGCCCAGGCGGCGGCTTCCTCTTGGCTCATAGCCGCGGCGAGCATCATCGAACCGTGGCCCACTTGAGCGGCGGCCTTGCCCACGGTCATGGCGAGGCTGCGGTCGACGTAGATAATGGGGGCATCGGCAAGCGGAGGCCCTGGCTCGTCCATTGCGAGATCCGTATGACCGATCTGCAGCTTGCTAATCAACGGGTCCACCTCGCCCACTGCCGAGGGCGCAAACGCACGCGCGCGGTCATCAACGGTGACACCAGGCAGTAGCTGCACATCGCGCCACGCCTTATTGCGCGCGCGGCGGGCGATCTTGCGGATGCGGTGGCCGTACCACTGCGCGAGCGCCGCGGCGAAGGCGCCGTCCTCGCCGGCGCGGTCATCTAGGCAGGCGGCCACCACGGCGCGGGCTGCCGCAGTAAGCACCTCGCTGCGCGCTGGAGGATCCTGCTTGGGGAGGTGGAGGGCTATCTGCATCGCTTGCACGGTGGACGGGTCCGCTGGGTCCTCGTGGGAATCGCGGGCCGTGCAGGCGGCGACGAGGCGCTGGTGGGCTATCTCGAACTTAGTCATCGGCAATCCCCAGCATCGGTAGGACGGCGTCGAGGCGGCGCGGGGTGATGCAAGCATCGGCGGTCTCGCGCAACGCTGGCTTCGCGTCAAAGGCAACACCCAACCCGGCAGCGGTGACCATGGCGATGTCATTAGCGCCATCGCCCACCGCGACGGTGGACTCCATGCCGATTCCGGAATCGGCGGCGAATTCGCGCAAGAAATCCTCCTTCGCCTGGCGGTCGACCACCTGCCCAATCACCTTGCCGGTCAACTTCCCATCGCGGATTTCCAAGGTATTAGCCCGCACGTAGTCGAGCTGGAGGTCTGTGGCCAAGCCCTCGAGAACTTGAATAAAGCCACCCGAGACCACGGCGGTGCGGTGGCCCAGACGGTGGAGGGTACCGATCGCTTCCTTAGCGCCAGGTGTCAGCTCGATATCGCGGGCAACCTCATCGATGATGGAGGCATCTAGGCCCTCCAGCACCGCGACGCGCTCGCGTAGGGACTCCTCGAAGTCCAATTCGCCGCGCATGGCGCGCTCGGTCACCGCGGCCACTTCTGCTTCCTTGCCCGCGTGGGCGGCGAGCATCTCGATGACCTCGCCTTCAATCAGCGTCGAATCGCAGTCGAAGCACACCAAGCGCTTGCCGCGATTGCCCAAGCTCTCGAGGGAGATATCGATACCACGTTCAACGGCGACTTGCCGCAGCTCCCGCCGCGCCGCGGCGGCATCTTCGAGTGCCACGGTAAGTTCCACCGCGAAAAGGGAATCCAGCGCTATCCGGCGCATGCGAAACGTCTCCCCTTTCACGGTCTCCTGCACCGCGCTAATGTCCTCGGCGGTAATATCCGCGCCGATGAGCGCGACGGCATAGCTTGGCGCAACGGACACCTCGTGCCCGAAGGGTGTCATGGCCTCGCGCACTCGTTCTTCTAGGCCAGCGTTACCGCACTGCGCGGTGAGGGCGAGGTGGTTGGAGACGGTGGCGAGGTGGACATCGGCAAGCGGGTCAGGAAAATCAGCCAACGCGGTAAGGAAAGCGGCGGCCGCCCCCGGAACATCTGGTCCGAGGCTAGTAATGATCGTGGTATCAGTTTGAATATTCACAACGACCATTATCCCACACACGCCAAAGCCGCCCTCCCTACCTCTGAGAAGCTGGGGAAGGCGGCTGTAGTCAGGAGTTAAAGTGCGGGCTTAGTGCTTGCCTACGTGAGCTTCCTCGCGCATGCGCTCAACCATGTGCGGGTAGTGCAGCTCGAATGCCGGACGCTCGGAGCGGATGCGTGGCAGGGAGACGAAGTTGTGGCTTGGAGGCGGGCAGGAGGTTGCCCACTCCAAGGAGTTGCCGTAGCCCCATGGGTCGTCCACGGTAACGACCTCACCGTAGCGCCAAGACTTGAATACGTTCCAGACCAGCGGGATAACGGAGGCGCCGAGAACGAAGGAGAAGATGGTGGAAATCTGGTTGAAGACCGTGAAGCCATCGGACTCTAGGTAGTCGGCGTAGCGACGTGGCATACCCATGTTGCCGACCCAGTGCTGAATCAGGAAGGTGCCGTGGAAGCCGATGAAGGTCAGCCAGAAGTGAATCTTGCCTAGGCGCTCGTCCAGCATGCGGCCGGTCATCTTCGGGAACCAGAAGTACAGGCCACCGAATGCGGAGAACACAACCGTACCGAACAGGGTGTAGTGGAAGTGCGCAATCAGGAAGTAGGACTCAGCCAAGTGGAAGTCCAGCGCCGGAGAAGCGAGCATAACACCGGTCATACCACCGAAGAGGAAGGTAGCCATGAAGCCCATGACCCAAATCATCGGGGTATCCCAGGTGATGTGGCCCTTCCACATGGTGCCGACCCAGTTGAAGAACTTCACACCGGTAGGCACCGCAATCAGGAACGTCATGAACGAGAAGAACGGCAGCAGGATGGCGCCGGTGACGAACAAGTGGTGTGCCCACACGGCCATGGACAGCGAGCCGATAGCCAGGATGGCGAAGACCAGGCCGATGTAGCCGAAGACCGGCTTGCGGGAGAAGACCGGGACAATCTCGGAGACAACGCCGAAGAACGGCAGCGCGAGGACGTAGACCTCGGGGTGGCCGAAGAACCAGAACAGGTGCTGCCACAGGATGGCACCGCCGTTAGCGGAATCGTAGATGTGGCCGCCCAGCTTGCGGTCATACAGCACGCCCAAGGCGGCTGCGGTCAGCAGCGGGAAGATCATCAGCACGATGGCGGAGGCGGTGAAGACGCCCCAGCAGAAGACCGGCATGCGGAACATAGTCATGCCCGGTGCGCGCAGGGTCAAGATGGTGGTGATCATGTTGATGGCGGAGGCAATGGTACCGACACCGGTAGCGCCCACACCGACGATCCACATATCGGCGCCGATGCCGGGGGTGTGTACGCCATCGGCAAGCGGCATGTACATGGTCCAGCCGAAGTCAGCCGCACCACCAGGGGTGATAAAGCCAAGCAGCATGACGATACCGCCGAGCAGGGTCACCCAGAAACCAAAGGCGTTCAGACGCGGGAAGGCCACGTCCGGCGCGCCAATCTGGAGGGGCAGGATGTAGTTACCAAAGCCCCAGACAACTGGCGTAGCAAACAGCAGCAGCATCACGGTGCCGTGCATGGTGAACAGCTGGTTGAACTGCTCATTGGACAGGAACTGCAGACCCGGGGTGAAAAGCTCCGCACGGATCAGCAATGCCATAAAGCCACCGAGGAAGAAGAAGCTGAAGGCCATGATCAAGTACATGATGCCCAGCTGCTTGTGGTCGGTGGTGGTTAAAAATACCCAAGCCTTTGAACCGGTCTTTTCCCTACCGGTCGGCTCTGGACGTGTGGGAGCGACGTAATCGTCGACCCGTGGCGCCACAGCGGTCATAGAATCCTCCTGAATAACAAAGTGTCAGCGGACCGGGTCCACCTACACCTAGGTTTACTTCGATTATATTAGGACATTTTCCCCTGTTCTTGCCAGCTTCTCTTAAAGGTCTTTCAGCTTGGGGGTATCCCCCCCAATAACCACAACCGTCACATACCCCCAGCACGTGGGGCGGGCATCATTTAAGGTTTACATTCTTTGGGCTAGGTATGGGTGTCGCATGTCACATCGGTTGCGAGATATGCAGGTCAAAAACCGGAAAACGCACCCCCGCTCGTTATCAACCTTTCGGTTGAGTGTGAAGCGAAGGTGCGCGGGGACTAGGAACGGCTAGAAGTCCCAGTCATCATCCGTGGTGTCCTCGGCCTTGCCGATGACATAGGACGAACCCGAGCCGGAGAAGAAGTCGTGATTCTCGTCGGCGTTGGGCGAAAGAGAGGACAGGATAGCCGGCGAGACGCGGGTCTCATCGGCCGGGAAGAGGCCCTCAAAGCCCAGGTTATTCAGGGCCTTGTTGGCGTTATAGCGCAAGAAGCGCTTGACGTCTTCGGTCCAGCCCAGCTCGTCGTAGAGATCCTCGGTGTAGTCGATCTCGTTGTCATAGAGCTCGAAGGCCAGATCGAAGGTATAGTCCTTCAATTCCTCTTGCCGCTTTTCATCCAGCTTCTTGTATTCCTGCTGGAACTTATAGCCAATGTAGTAGCCGTGCACGGCTTCGTCGCGGATGATCAGCCGGATGATATCGGCAGTATTGGTCAGCTTCGCGCGGGAAGAGAAGTACATCGGCAGATAGAAGCCGGAGTAGAACAAGAAGGACTCGAGCAGCGTGGAGGCCACCTTCTTCTTCAACGGGTCATCACCGTTGTAGTAGGCTAGGATGATCTTGGCCTTCTTCTGCAGGTTCTCGTTTTCCTCGGACCAGCGGAAGGCATCATTGATCATCGGGGTGGAAGCCAAGGTCATAAAGATATTGGAATAGGACTTGGCGTGCACCGACTCCATGAAGGCGATATTGGTATATACCGCCTCCTCGTGCAGGGTCTGCGAATCCGGAAGCAAGGAGATCGCACCGACTGTGCCCTGGATGGTATCCAGCAGCGTCAGGCCGGTAAAGACCCGCATGGTGGTTTCTTTTTCTTTTTCCGTCAGCGTCTTCCAGCTGGGGAGATCATTAGAGACTGGGACCTTTTCCGGGAGCCAGAAGTTACCGGTCAACCGCTCCCATACCTCGAGGTCTTTGTCATCGGGGATGGTATTCCAGTTGATAGCTTTTACCGGGCTGTCATGACTAGCAACGTAGTCATCGTATTCGTGCGACACGCGATGTCACTCCAATGCTTCACTGTGTAGAATTTCGAGTCCCAGCATACCCAATGCCGCCCTACCTCATCCCGCCGCACCGCGCCTATAATAAAAGCGCATTACACAGCCAGGAAAGGACGCCCGCGCCATGGCAGAAACCACTCCCCTTTTAGGCCCTGTAGTAGACCAGCTGGGCACGGATATCGTCAGCGGGGACATGGCGGAAGGCACGCGGTTTCGCCTTGGGGACATCGAAAAGCGCTTTGGCATCTCCCGCACCGTGGCGCGCGAGGCCATGCGCACCCTCGAGCACCTAGGGATGGTTTCCTCCGGGCGCCGGGTGGGGCTCAAGGTGCTACCGCGCAGCAGCTGGGCGGTCTATGATCCCGCCGTTATTTCGTGGCGGCTGGGCCACGATAGAACGCGCGCGGAACAGGTCGCGCGCCTCAACGAGCTGCGCCTTGGCATCGAGCCGGTGGCGGCGCAGCTTGCCGCGCGCAATGCTAGCCCGCAGCAGCGCCGCGAATTGCTGCGGCTAGCAGAAAGGCTCAGCGAGCTCGAGACCACCCCTTCCCCACGGGTAGGCGAAGAACTCGAAACCGACCTGCAATTCCATACCCTCATCCTGGAGGCCTCCGGCAACGAGATGATCGCCGCGTTGGCGCCAGCCTTGCTGGCCATCTTGAAGGGTAAGTCCGTCTTTGGTTCCCGCAAGCGGGATCCGATTCGCGGCACGACGCAGCTACATATGGATTTAGCGCGGGAGATCGACGCCGGCGAGGCCGAAGCCGCCGAGCGCACCTCCCGCGCTATCCTGGACCGCGCCCGCACTTAGAGCATGCAGGAAACGCAGCCCTCGATCTCGGTGCCTTCCAGGGCCATCTGGCGCACGCGGATGTAGTACAAGGTCTTAATGCCCTTGCGCCAAGCGTAAATCTGCGCCTTATTCACGTCGCGGGTGGTGGCGGTGTCCTTGAAGAACAGCGTCAGCGATAGCCCCTGGTCCACGTACTTGGTGGCCTCAGCGTAGGTATCAACGATCTTCTCGTAACCAATCTCGTACGAGTCCTTGAAGTACTCCAAGTTGTCGTTATCCATATGCGATGCCGGGTAGTACACGCGGCCAATCTTGCCTTCCTTGCGGATTTCAATCTTGGAGGCAATCGGGTGGATCGACGAGGTGGAATTGTTGATATAGGAAATCGAGCCCGTCGGCGGCACCGCCTGCAGGTTGCGGTTGTAGAGGCCGTGCTTGGCGACGTCCTCCTTCAACTCCGCCCAGTCCTCTGCGGTGGGGGTGTAGATAGAGGAGGCATCGAAAAGAGCCTTGACCTTTTCGGTGCGCGGCTGGAACTCCGCCGGATCATAGGAATCAAAGAACTCGCCGCTGGCGTAATCGGATTCGGGGAACTCGGTGAAGGTCGTGCCGCGCTCGCGGGCGATCTTATTAGAAGCGCGCAGGGCGGCGTACATGATGGCCGCGAAGTAGGCGTTAGTAAAGTCCAAGCCCTCTTCGGAGCCGTACTCGATGTGCTCACGGCCCAAGTAGCCGTGCAGGTTCATCTGGCCCAAGCCGATGGCGTGCGAGTCATCGTTGCCCTTGCGCACGGACGGGACGGAATCGATGGAGGTCTTATCCGCCACCGAGGTTAGACCGCGAATCGCGGTTTCCACCGTTTGGGAGAAGTCCGGCGAATCCATGGTCATGGCGATATTCAGCGAACCCAGGTTGCAAGAAATATCGTTACCCACCTGGTCATAAGAAAGATCCGCATTGAGCTCGGAAGCGGAGTTGACCTGCAAGATCTCCGAGCACAGGTTGGACATGTTGATCCGGGAGGTCTTAACCGGGTTGGCGCGGTTCACCGTATCCTCAAACATCATGTACGGATAGCCGGACTCGAACTGCAGCTCTGCCACGGTTTGAAAGAAGTGGCGCGCGTTGATCTTCTTCTTCCGGATGCGCGGGTCCTCGACCATTTCTTCGTAGTGCTCGGTAATGGAGATATCGCCGAAGGCCTTGCCGTAGACGCGCTCGACGTCGTACGGCGAGAACAGGTACATATCGTCGTTGTTCTTGGCCAGCTCGAAGGTGATATCAGGGATCACCACGCCCAAGGACAGGGTCTTAATGCGAATCTTTTCATCCGCGTTCTCGCGCTTGGTGTCGAGGAAGTTCATGATGTCCGGGTGATGGGCGTTGAGATACACCGCGCCCGCACCCTGGCGTGCACCCAGCTGGTTGGCGTAGGAGAATGCATCCTCCAGCATCTTCATCACCGGAATAACGCCGGAAGACTGGTTCTCGATGTGCTTAATCGGCGCGCCGGATTCGCGGATATTAGACAGCAGCAGGGCCACGCCGCCGCCGCGCTTGGACAGCTGCAGCGCAGAGTTGATGGAGCGGCCGATGGATTCCATGTTGTCTTCGATGCGGAGCAGGAAGCAGGAAACCAATTCGCCGCGCTGCTGCTTGCCGGCGTTCAGGAAGGTCGGCGTAGCCGGCTGGAAGCGGCCGGTCATGATCTCATCGACGAGGCGCTCAGCCAGCTCACCATCGCCATCACCAAGGAAAAGCGCCGTCATGGAGACGCGGTCCTCAAAGCGCTCCAAGTACCGGCGGCCGTCGAATGTCTTCAGCGTATAGCTGGTGTAGTACTTATAGGCGCCAAGGAAGGACTTGAAGCGGAACTTATAAGAGTAGGCGCGCTTGAATAGGGACTTGATGAACTCGAAGTCATAAGCCTCAATGACCGCTGGGTCATAGTACTTATTGCGCACCAGGTAATCGATCTTTTCTTCCAAGTCGTGGAAGTAGACCGTGTTCTGGTTAACGTGCTGCAAGAAGAACTGATTGGCGGCCTCGCGGTCCTTATCAAATTGAATCTTGCCGTCTCCGTCGTAGAGATTCAGCATGGCATTGAGCGCGTGGTAATCCAGCTGCTCTTCCTGCGATACTGGCTCTGCTACGGTCTTTCCCAATTGCGTACTCACAGCTGACGCGGCCTTTCTTAAAATCAGGATTCTATTAAGTGTGTCGCACCGCGGCTAGGCTGCCTCATCCAGTCCCAACTGGGAAGCATTAGCCAGCAGGCCTTCGCGACAAATTTTTATATCTTCATCGTTGCCGAGCAATTCGAAACGATACACATAAGGCACCTTACATTTGGCGCTGATAACGTCACCAGCTTTGCCAAAATCGGCGCCGAAGTTGCTATTTCCGCCGGCGATTACCGCCCTAATAAAACTGCGGTTGTGCTCATTATTTAAGAATCTAATTACCTGCACCGGTACGGGCCGGGAGTTTTGGTGACTTATGGAGGCTCCCCCGCCGTAGGTGGGACACACCAAGACGTAAGGCTCATTGACCACTAGCGGCTCATCAGTGCGGCGCAGGGGGATTCGTGCGCTAGGAAAACCTAGCTTCTGCACGAACCGGTGCGTATTTTCCGTAGTAGAGGAAAAATACACGACCAACATGACGGCACCTCCCTCCTCGGCTGCTTACGCAGAGGCGGCTAGTGCTGCAAGGTTCTTGATGCGGTCAGGGCGGAAGCCGGACCAGTGCTCGCCGTTTGCTTCCACGACGGGTGCCTGGACGTAGCCCAAAGCCATAATGTAGTCACGGGCCTCATCGTCCACGGTGACATCTACCACGTTGTAATCCAGGCCCGCGCGGTCAAGGGCCTTCTTGGTGGCGTTGCACTGAACGCAGGCAGGCTTGGTGTAGACGGTGATAGACATAATAACTCCCTAAAATCCTTTTGCGAGATAGCTTTTGCTCTTAAAAAGCGGAGGTTCTGACCCCTTTTCAGGCCACTTCCTGCACCGCTCTGAGCGACACCAACGACACTATACTTTGGGGGAATTGACCGCAACTGACACAACATATAGTAGTTACATCCATGATATTCCCAGGAGGGCCTGGGGTCAGACCCCACATGTTGACCACCGCGGCACCCAACCGTGAAACTACACGCCTGCCATTCCTGCAGGTTTACCTTCTGTTCACCTAAACATGTGGCAAAGTTCACATTCTGGCGTCGAACCGTAGAAAACGAAAAGTCCGCCCCACTCCGAACACTCGGAGGAGGCGGACTTCCTTAAGTTTCAATTAACCCTGACGAGCCTTGAAACGGGGATCCTTCTTGTTGATCACGAAGACCTTACCGTGGCGGCGAATAACCTGGGCGCCCGGCTTCTTCTTCAGCGACCGAAGGGACTTACGGACCTTCATCGGGCGCTCCTTTCGTTATGCGCAATCTACATGCGGTTGAGTAAATAAAGCACGGACTGGGAATCCCCAGCCATGACACGAGGAATAATTTTACCTCACGCGGCCATTAAGACCAAAACACTAGGGCTTAATGGGGTGCGGATTCCCGTGAGTAACGGGTTTTCATCTCCTCGCCTACCTCATCCAGGCTACGTCCCATAGTCTCTGGCACCAAAATGCGGGTGTAGCCGATGGCTATGAGCCCCAGTACGCCGAAGACGCCAAAGGCCACCGGGCCGGTGAGCCACTCCACCAGCGGCAGGAAGTACTGGGCCACGGCCCAGTTGGTGGCCCACAGCGAGAGCCCGGCGATGCCCATGCCCAAGCCGCGTACCTGCAGGGGCACGAGCTCCGAGATGAGCAACCAGGTCGTCGGCGAGACCGCCGCTTGCTGGAAGGCAATGAACGAGGCCATAAATACCAGCGAGACCATCGCCATCGTGGTGGAATCGGCGGCGTGCGAGTACGCCACGGACAAGATGAATAGCGAAATCACGTTGCCGGTCAGGCCGATGAGCAGCAGGCGCTTGCGGCCGATGCGGTCGACCACCTTGAGGCCCACCCAACAGGCGATAACGGATACCACGCCAATGACAATCGAGGTATAGACCGAGTTGGTGGTAGAAATGCCCACCTGGCTCATCATGGTGGGAGCGAAGTAGACGATGGCATTAACGCCGGTGATCTGCTGGGTCAGGCCCATCAGCATGGCGAGCAATACCGTCACCTGCATCCAGCGATTGGCCTTCAGCGCCTTCCACTCGGAGCCGCTGGAGCGGCGCGCCGTTTCCTGGGAGGTAAGCTCTCCCAGATCCATCCCGGCGCGGCCTGCGACCTCACGGGCCCGAGCCATTTTGTCGTGCGTGGCGAGCCAAACTGGGGTCTCTGGCAAGAAGAGCATGCCCACGGCGAGGGCCGCACCCGGTACGGCCGCAAGCCCCAGCATCCATTCCCAGCTTTCCGTGGGCGCGAGGGCCGAGTTCACCAGGTAGGCCAAGAGCTGGCCCACCACGATCAACAGGGTATTCAGGGAAACCATGCGCCCGCGGATCTTGGCCGGCACCATCTCCGAGATATACATGGGCGAAACAATGGATACCGCACCGACGGCAAAGCCCAAGAAGGTACGGGCTGTGGCCAGCATGGTCACCGACCCCGCCAGCGCGCACCAGATAGAGCCCAAAACAAAGATGATGCCGCCGGCGATCAGCGTAAAGCGGCGGCCAAACCGGTCTGCGATGCGGCCTGCGGTCAAAGCACCTACTGCGGCACCTACCAGCAGCATGGAGGTCACCCACCCCTCTTGGTGGGCGGTCATATTAAATTCCGGGGTGATATACAGCAAGGCACCGGACATCACGCCGGTGTCATAACCAAATAATAAACCGCCAAGGGCGGCAATCGCTGCAACTACCTTGACATAACTTTCTTTATTCACAGCACGCAATTGTGTCAGGAGACTACGATGAACGTCATGTCACCCGATGCCGAAAACTTGCAACAATCCATCATAAAACAGCTGGATGTACGCCCCTTTATCGATCCAGAAGAGGAAATTGCCCGCCGCGTAGATTTCCTCGTGGAATACTTGGAAACGACCCATGCCAAAGGCTACGTGCTGGGCATTTCCGGCGGCCAGGATTCCACCCTGGCGGGAAAGCTCACCCAGCTGGCAGTAGAGCGGGTAGAAGGCGCCGAATTTTGGGCCGTGCGCCTGCCCCACGGCACGCAGGCGGATGAGGACGATGCCCAGATCGCCCTCGATTTCATCCGCCCCGATCACCGGCTCACCGTTGATATTCAACCGGCCACCGCGGCGCTGAGCCACGAGGTCGCCCGTGCGGTGAACCAGGATTCCTTGAACGATTTCAATCGCGGCAATGCCAAGGCGCGCCTGCGCATGACCGCGCAATATGCCATCGCCGGTGAGGTGGGCGCGCTGGTTGTGGGCACGGATCACGCAGCGGAAAACGTCACCGCGTTCTACACCAAGTGGGGCGATGGCGCGGCGGATCTACTCCCTTTGGCCGGGCTAAATAAGCGCCAAGGCGCGGCATTACTCAAACACCTAGGCGCGCCAGAGTCCACCTGGTCCAAGGTCCCTACCGCGGATTTGGAAGACGATAAGCCGCAGCTTCCCGATGAAGAGGCGCTCGGCGTCACCTACGCCCACATCGATGACTACTTAGAAGGCAAGGCGGTTCCCGATGCCGCCCGCGAGCGCATCGAGACCTTATGGCACCAGGGCAGCCACAAGCGCCAGATGCCGCAGGGTCCAACCAACTAAGCTAGCGCCTCAAGCGTGGCGAGCGCCGCGCGCTCCAGCGGCCGGTTATACGCCGCGCCATGGGTCAGCGCGTGCACAGCTAGTGGGTGCAGTTGATGCATGGGAATCCAGGTTTCAATATCTTTCGGCGCCCCATAGCCGCGGAAGATTTCCTCTATATAGGGCGCGCCGAATAGCGCCAACATGCCCAAGTCCGTATGCGGATGTCCGCCGTGAGCGGCGGGGTCGATCATGACGCCACCCTGGGCATCGAAAAGCAGGTTGCCCGCCCACAAGTCACCGTGGATGCGCGCAGGGGCCACATCCCAGCTGCGGGCGGCAATCGCATCGCAAGCCCGCTTCACCAAGTCCCTTTGCGCGGTACTGATTCCGGCCAGCTCCGCAAAGGGCAGCACGCGCTGCTGGGCATAGAATTCACCCCAGTTATCGGTGGGCGTGCACTCCTGTTCAATGGTGCCGATGAAGTTTCTTCCTTCCCACCCCTCCGGCGCGCTGCCAAAAGCCGGTGCCCCAGCACGGTGCACGCGCGCGAGCTCCGCACCAAATTTTCGCGCGGCCTCTGCAGTGGGCGCTACCTCGTTGATGCGTTCTGTAACGATTTCCTTATCGTCGGCGCTAATTACTGTGGCTACCGCATCAGTGGCTTCACCCAACCACCGGAGGCCGGCAGCCTCAGCACCAGCTTGGTCTTTATCGCGTACTTGCTTAGCAAAGGTCTGCATATTGACCAGCATAACTACTTCGGTAGCACACCAGGTTGGGCCGGAAAACTTAGAATTACATGCCTCGCACTTTAATTGACAAAGTTTTTCAGTTAGTTAATTGGCCCACTGCGAATTAAGATGCTGTACATAAATAATTTACCCAATGGTAAATTTTCTCTCCCGAATTGAAAAGGATAATCATGGTCGGAACTAACGGCATTAAGAAAAAGATCGCCGGCGGCCTCCTCGCGCTTGGCGCCGCCTTGACGATGGCCCAGTCTGCCAACGCAGCAGAGCCCCACGGAAAGGAAATGGTCACTTTCGGCGACTCTTTTTCCGCTAACGGCGGCGCCCCTGGGGACCGCGCAGCAGTCAGCCCCTTCTCTATCCCTGGTATTCCAGTACACACGTGTGGCAATGACACCCACAACTGGCCACACCAAACCGCCCGGAATCTCGGCCACAGCCTTGCGGACTACACATGCAACGGAACCAGTTATTGGGTAGCTGCCCACGTCGAACACGCGATCCGTTCCGGAAATATCGGCCCCGATACAAAAGAAGTCGCCTTCATGTATGGCGGCTTGCAGCCTGGGACCTATATCGATGCACTGGCTAACGCCGCCGCCCCAAATATCCCTAAGGGCTCAACCTACCGCGGATTACTGACCGCACAATTCGATAAAATTCGGTCCGTCGCCCCGAATGCCCGCATCACGATGGTCAACTACATCCCGATGACGGTTAATGACACCCTCTGTGTGGTCAATGACGGCCGGATGCAGCTGCCACTGTCCATCCCTGGTGCTACTGGCGCCGAAGAAGAGTTCAACCGCGAAATCGGCCGTGCTGCAGACTCCCTTGGCGTGAACTTCATTGATCTACACAACCAAGCAAAAACGCACGATCCTTGCCAGCCGGATACCAACCACCGGTGGGCTGTCATTGCTAAGACCCCCACGGCTCCTTCCGTGATGCCTATGCACCCAACTGATGTAGGACACACAGGAATGGCAGGTATTATTACGAATGGTCTAAGGAACTAGGCCCTATCCTCCCCTATTCCCGGAAAATAAACACGGAGTAAAAGTGAAGCGTATTAATAAACTCGCCGCAGCCGCTACTTTCATCACAGCGCTTGTGGGCACGAGTACCGTTGCCACAGCTGCAGTCCCAGGAAACACTGTTCTCGTTGGTGACAGTATTGTAGCCAACCCAACCTTCACCGACCATGCACTAAACAAGGCACATAAGAAGGCCAATACCGGAGTAGGTTGCGTTACCGATAACGCGATTGCCACTGAGATGAGCAATGTTTCCGGTGCGCACATTGACCAGTACCAATGCGCAGGTGCCTCTTTAGCCACTGGCGGTATTCACGTCGATAACTCTCTCCGAAAGGCAGCAGAAGACGGCAACCTCAACCACGAGACCAAAAATGTCGTCATCGTTGCCGGCGCAAATGACACTTACCCCTACAAATCGGATATCGAGGCTTCCGACCGTGCGATTCGCGGTGGTCTCCGCAGTGCACTCGATATAGCCCACCAACATGCGCCAAATGCCAAGGTGACTGTCGTAGGTTACCCGCGCATTACCCGGGACAACACCACTTGCCTGACCTCTTCGATCATTCCCCTGCCTATCGCAGCCGTCTCTGATACAGAGCAGCGCCTGCAAAACACCCTGCGCGAAGTGTCCGAGCAAAACGGCGCAACATTCTTAGATGCACAGCCCATATCTGAAGGACATGACATGTGCTCCCCAGACCGCTGGTGGGTTAACCTCGTTGACCCAGTACCACCAGCTCCCGGCAACCTACCACTGCACCTTAATGCCCACGGCACCGCAGCTTATGGCCAGTTCATCGGCCACGCTCTGCAGTAAGTAGGAAGAAAATATCCCGCATAGTTTTGAACTATGCGGGATATTTTTATGAGTTTTTCTGGCTTGAGTTCAGAGGGTCGTTGCAACACTTTCCCTTAGGAGGGTGTTGTTGTGTCTGGAGTTGTTGGCCCGTTTCATTCGTTGTCTGAGTCGGATCGTCGTGGCTTGGTGTCCATGGTTGGCAGTGGGCGTAGCGTTCGCTCGGCTGCTGGTGAGCTTGACTGTCATTACGCGCATGCTTTGAATTTTTGCCATGCTCATGGATTGCCAGTCATACATAAAGCCAAACGAGTTGATCGCCGCGGTAGCCAGGCTTTACAGCTTGTAGAACTAGTTAAAGGCGGACTTTCGGTACACCAAGCCGCCAAAACGTGTGGGATGCATCCCACCGCTGCGTATGCCGTTGCTACAGAAGCCGGGTGCCATATCCGGCTAACGAGGTATGCCCGGAAAGTCCGCCAAACACAGTTAAGGGTGGAATACTTACGCCTTCGGTTGGCGAGCTTGCCTGTTGGTGATGCTGGGGCTGGGGTAGGAATTGATCGTCGATTGTCTTTAGACTTCGAAAAAGGACTCATCAAATCCGGAGGGCCACGTAAAGAGTTCATACCTGTCGGTGAGGATGCGACCACGTATAAAAGACTCATGAAAGCGCTGCGCCAACGCCATGACGTCATCGAATCTGGACGGCTTTGTGCCCCTGCCTTGCCTGGCGGTGTGGATCCGTATAAACGTATCAGTGATCGCTATATTTGCTTTGAAGAACGCGTTATTATCGCCGACCTTCTTCGTGAGCATGTGCCGCTGCGGGAAATCGGGCGCCGTTTAGGGCGAAGTGCCTCGTCAATTCAGCGTGAAGTACGCAGAAACCACAGCGCTGAAGGCCCGTATCGTGCAGAAACCGCCCAGCTAAAGGCTTGTGCGCGTAGGTTGCGGCCGAAAATACCGAAACTGCTGGCCAACAAAAGGTTATGGGACTATGTATGCGCACAATTGCGGGCACAATGGTCACCGGAGGAGATTTCCAATCGCCTGCCCATCGACTACCCCACTGATAAGGACATGCGCATTAGTCACGAAACGATTTATGACGCCTTTTATCTACAGTCCAAAGGAAGACTCAAAGACCTTGGCCTGGACTTGCCTACCGGCAGAAAGAAACGCAAGAAACGCCAAACACGCACCACCACACCGGCCCAGCAACGCTTCGTTGACGACATGATCCTCATCGACGACCGGCCAGAAGAAGTTACTGAACGTCTTTTGCCAGGCCACTGGGAAGGCGACCTCATCCTTGGTAAAAATAACCAATCAGCGGTGATCACGTTAGTAGAACGCGTCAGCCGATTTGTTGTCCTTGGCCACCTGGCAGGCAGGCACACCAGCAAAGAAGTATTCACAGCCCTGCACAAGGCTGTTGCTGGGATCGATAAAGCTATCTGGTCATCAATTACCTGGGACCAAGGAAGTGAAATGGCTGGCCATAAAGCCTTTACCATGGCCACTGACATTCCCATCTACTTCTGCCATCCAGGATCACCGTGGGAGAGAGGCAGCAACGAAAACACCAACGGCAGGCTCAGGAGAAACCTTCCCAAAAACAGCGACCTGTCCATCTACAGCGCCGAGGACCTAGAGATGATCGCCAACATTCACAACCACAAACCACGCAAAGCACTCAACTGGCGCACCCCAGCCGAAGTAATGACCAACGCCCTGACACAAACCGGTAGTATCACACCAAAGTAACCATCATCGTTGCAACCACCCCTAGAATCCAAGTGGTTAGTGGTTATTGATCCAATCGATGCCTGCCTGAAATTCAGCACCACCGTACTGCAGGTGCGCAAGTTGTCCGTGCAACAGGTTTACATTATCCATTGGGCCATGCTGCGCAGCCTCACCTACGATCTGCTGCAGAGGAAGCTTGCCGTGTACCGCGTCCACTTCCATGGACGGGGATACCAATCCCAGATATTCCTGTGGGTAGTTACAAATAATATCCTGCGGGTTGCAAACCTCAAGCACGTCAGCCCCCAGTTCGCCGTATCCACCGTCTAGGTGGCCTAGCGCGCCGGTCGCATTGGACATGTCATCGTGATACTGCGCAGCACCATTACCGCCTTGATACGGGTTGGCATAGAGGGCTGCAGATGCAAACCTATCTTTATCAAGTGGTCCGCGCCCGTGCGCTGCATCGTTGATGATGCGTGCGGAAATATCTGCCCCCTCGGAGTAACCGACCAAGGAAATCTTACTATTCGGGCAATCATTCTGGATTTGCTGGATCTTAGCTGCCGTGCGGTTATATCCTTCGTTAGAAGAGTCAGAATATTTCGACACAGCAAATGGGAAGGCCTGGTAGCCCACAAAGGTGGCGTTCGTATCCGGCTGGAGTCCGAGCTTTACGCCCATCTGTCCGGTAATCAGACCGTGCGGAACATCCGAAGGTGCTGACGGAATAGTATTCGCTCCGCCAGGAACAAAAACGACCTGCTGATTAGCACACGTCGGAGCAGACATTGGGTTCCCAGGAATCGCCGCAGTGGCGGCGGGAGCAGAAAGTGCAAGTGCGGCTGCAGAGATTGCGCCAGCAGCCGCAGCTTTCACAGTAAGATTCATATAATTTCCCCTTTTCAAAAGGTTCCGGCGGTTTGCACGGGTTACATTACATGAGTCTTAGTTAACAGGCGACACCCCAACGCACTGTAACCAGACACATTTTCATATGAAAAATCCCGAGACACCGTTCTTACACGATGCCTCGGGACACTATATTGTGGAGCTAACGGGATTCGAACCCGTGACCCCCACACTGCCAGTGTGGTGCGCTACCAGCTGCGCCATAGCCCCTCACTCAGGGAACTCTACCCCGAAAGCTGCTCCGGACCAAATCTTGGTTAAGTAGCAGGACAGGATGGCAAAAATTCTCCAAGATTTGGTCCGCGTCCCGTCCTGCTACCTACCCCGTACCACATTCTCCTTTTGACTGGGCGCTTTAGGTTCAAAGATAGCGCAATTTATCCCCGGTCAATGGCTCGCCAGCTGAGATATTTGGGTCTGCATGAAGCCGAACTATCCATACGGCGCACAACTCAATTGAGCCTAAATTCTCAGCCACAAATTCCATCAACGCAGCGAAATTACTCTCGCACACAGCGCTTACGTCACACTGAAGCCAATCTAAGCAATCCGGCGACGATACAGAAATGAACATCTTTCTTCGTACCAGCGCACCCAAGCTATAACCTGGCTGTTTACAAAACTTAATGTGACTGCCAAAGAAGTCAACTGCACCAAATGGCAGTATTGCAATTTTGAGGTCGGTCTTCGAAATTCGACTAGGAGACTCAATTGATTAAACATCTAGACCATTGACATCACCCGTCCTTATGAATAGGGTTTTGAATGTCTTTGAGTTCAACTCTGAAAGGAGACGTCATCTATACACGTCGAGCAATTGTCACAGCCGTAGTCGCAGGCTTACTCTGCGCCGGTCCTGCAAACGCAGAAATCGGTCGCTGCGTACAGCATGGCCCGTTCCCCTCTGCCGGAAAGTGTTTGCAGGCCAAGAAGCAGGAAATGAAAAAGCACCATACAACCTCCTGTGAAATAGGGAACGGAGCTTGGTACTTCAACTCGTACTAAAGGCGAATAGACCCCCATAAGCTAATCAACACCTCTAGTATTTCTAGCTTTCACACTTTGAGACTAGGAACGGAACTTCCGTTCCTAGTCTCAGTTCTCTGTAGTTGCTAAACTTAGCTGACTGGAAGGGGATGCAGGCAGACTCTTGTTGGATTCTGCCTGCATCCCCTTCCAGCCTTAAGCACCTTTTCAGAAGTTCCTAAAAGGAATCTAATTACGAAAACCATGGAATTTCACTTTAGAGCAGCATCGATCCACTCAAAGATATTTTCTTGAGAAATATCTTTCCCGCCTTGTAGAACTCGTGGTGACGAAACCGTTCCCGTTTGCTCCTTTAGAGTTTTGATATTAGAACGACCAACCGCATTTCCGTCCTCTTTAGAAACCCGTTCAACCGCTTTTACTACGGAGCTATCGGCACCTAAACGTTTAACTGCATCAGCAAAGTCTCCAATCTCCCACTTTTCGTAAACATTACTTTGATTCTGCATCAAATATTTCCGCAGTGCCCAATAGGTTTCTACGTCTCCCTGCTCGGCAATAGCCTTAACGACTCCTGCCGATTTTGTTGAATGCGAATCCAGCATTATCGATTCATCGCGAATGTAGTCCTCCGCCTTTTGGTTTCCAAGATCCAGAAAATTGAGGGTATAAACATTCACAATTAATCGACCGGATTCAATCTCCTGTTTCATCCTCCCATCAGTTTTCTCGGCCAACTCAGCACAATGAGGACAAGAATAATCCTCATATAGGTCAACTTCCGCCGCGTTGTCGACTGGGTGAGACGACTTAAGCGTAATAACGCCTTCGGAATAAGAGATTCCCATCTCCGTAGCTTCTCTTTTGACATCCCCCACTCGGTTTGAATCTGACTGCTTGCCATTCCACACGATGTAGCCAATGACCACGGCGATAATGACGAGGAGGACGCCGACGCCCCAGATGAAACCATTGCCAGACTTGGCATTTGGGTCACTTACTTTGCTCATTTAAACCTTGCCTGTTGATACTTTCGGACTCTTGCAACCTACTGTGCCCACCACTACGGGTGGAGCGCAAATTTCGTGAACGGGCGTTTGATGGTCCATGCGGTAAGGGCGAGGAAGGCGGCATCGCGAAGCAGCGTCAGCCCGTAGTTCATGCCGGGCTCCGCAGCAGCATCACCAGCACCAAAGCACCCGCAATCGATGTCCAGCCCACGCAGCCATGCCTGGAGAATGCCGACCATGAAAAGCACCATGACCACGGCCGCAACTTTGGAGGACTCGCGGAGGAAAATCCCCAGCAGAAGGAGCATTCCGCCCACCAGCTCTAGCGGGCCAATGAGCTGGGCCAAATACCCAGACCATTCGGGCGTGAAAATCTCATAGGCCTTGATGGATTGCATGGTATCCAGCGGGTGCGCCATCTTCTCTACGCCGGCGATGATCCACACCGCGGCCATGCCAAAGCGAGCAATGAAGCTCACCACATCAAACGTCTTATCCACGCCGATTAGTTTAGCGTTTAACCTCCTTTTTTCAGATACAATGCCCTGTGCTTTTCCTGAGACTTCGCCCACTATGATGGGCCCCATGCCGCACTTCCTCATCGCCGGGTCCGGTGCCGCGCTCGGCGCCGGTGCCCGCTATCTCTTAACCATCGCGCTCGGCGGCGGGCTGATCCCGCTGCTTATCCTCAACATCGTCGGCAGCGCGCTGATGGGATATACCCGCCCGGGGCCATTCTGGGGCACCGGATTCTTGGGCGGTTTTACCAGCTTCGCTAGCTTTGCTTTCTTCACCGCGGAGTCCCACTGGAGTCTCGCCCTGGCCTATGTCGCGGCCACGCTCGTGGGCTGCACCGCTGCCTACCTTGCTGGGGATAAGCTGCGATGAACCTGCTCTTCGTGCTTATCGGCGGCTTTCTCGGCGGCGCGGCGCGCTACGGTTTTACCCGCCTGCTCCCCTCGCCGTATTGCACCTTCGTATCCAATATCCTGGGCTCCTTGGTCTTTGGCCTGGCGGTGGGCTTTTCGCAGCTTGCCGATGCCCCCTTCACCCATCCCCTCTTCGCCCTCGGCCTCGCCGGTGGACTTTCCACCTGGTCCACCATGGCGAAAGAGCTGGGGGAAATGGTCAAGCAGCGGCGCTGGTGGGCCCTCTGCAAATACCTCTTTTGGACCATCGGGATCGGTGTTGTCCTGGCTTGGCGCGGAGTGATGTGGGCCGGACTTATCTATCACGGGATCTAGGTACGCAATTCCCAGCTCGCTCCTAGCTACATTGGACCAGCGCAAGCCTACGATTTCTCTATGTGAACTTCTTTATGGACCTGCCGTTGGCCGAGCCCGTCAACGGCGTCATATTCCTCCTCATCCTGGTGGTAGCGGCGATCGTCGTTATCACCCAAAAGAAAATCTGGCCGATACTTTTCGCCCTAGTCCTCTGCGCCGTCGCGTGGTTGTTCCTCCGGCACTGGGAAGTGCCCTGGTACATCTATCTTGCCGCGCTGGTCCCCTTGGCCGCACTCCTCCGCAGGCCCAAGGTAATCACGGTCGTGGTGGGAATATTTTCCCTCTTGGCCACCGTCGGGCTAGTCAATATGGAATATCAAACCTATCCAGACGTCGGTTCCCTTGACCCTCGCCCCGTGGCGAAGGAAATGGACTACGCCGAGTTCACCACCACCCATTCCGGCGCCGCCCTCGTCCACGTCGATCTGCCCGGCACAACGTCCCACTTCTCCGCGCGCACCGCCACCGCGTATATCCCGCCGGCATACTGGACGGACCAGAACCTCCCAGTTCTGGTCCTTCTCCACGGCAACCCCGGCGGACCGGATCAATGGTTTGGTTCGGGCGAAGCGGACGAAACCGCCGATCAATTCCAAGCGGCCAATGGCGGGCGCAGCCCCATCGTCATCGCCGTCGATGCCACCGGTTCCGAGACCGCGAACCCCATCTGCGCCGATAGCGATGTAGCTCAAGTCATGACCTACCTCACCCGCGATGTTTCCAAAGATATAAAGTCAAAGTTCCAAGTCAACAACGATCAGCACACCTGGACCATCGGCGGGCTAAGTTACGGCGGCACCTGCGCGCTGCAAATAGCTACCACCCATCCGAATGCCTACGGCTCCGTTATTGATATCTCCGGCGAGGCCGAGCCGACCATTGGCAGCCATTCCGCCACCGTTAATAAGTTTTTCCACGGCGATGAATCCGCCTATAACAACCAAGACCCCGCCTACCTCTTGGAGCGCAACCGCTACGACAACCTTCAGGCCATCTTCATCGCCGGTGATGACGATGCCGCATCCGTCAACGCCCTGCGCTCGCTATCAGATAAAGCTCGGGCAGCCGGAATGAAAACCTATTACGGCACGCGGCCGGGTGGGCACTCCTTCCAGGTCTGGCGCCCCGCGCTACGCGAATCCTTTGCTTGGGCCGCTGCCCGCGGCGGCATCAAGGTAGAAACAGATCCGTTCGATGGGATTAACAATGTCCATTCTTAAAAAGCTTCCCGTTTCCATCGCTCTGCTGGCCATCATGTGGTCGCTACACCTCGTCGATTTTCCCCTCAAACCGTGGCTTGCGCTCACCACCGCTCACCCGGGTGCTTCCATCATCATTACCTTGCTCATCGCCACCTGGCTTGCCCCGGCCGAGTGGCTCCTCGGTTCCACCTATACCCTCACCACCGGGCTGGCGGCGACGGCGATTGGAGTGCCGATAACGCTGGGCATCGCCAAGCACTGGCCCAATAGCACCGACTTCCTCAGCCCGATTGGATTCATCGTAGGCGCGGCCGGGTTCGCCTCCGCGTTCATGCCTCGCCTGTGGCGCCGCCGCCTCCGAATCTCCATTCTTTCCCTGACCGCCACGTACGTGCTGTACGCGGGCGCGCTTTCCGATGTCCTCGGTATCACCACCGCCGCCCTATCCATCGCCGCCGGCCAGCTGCTCGCCAAACCCGCGCCCGGTACGCCGACCGTGCGCGAACAGCGCGTGCTCATCGCCGTCTGCGTCGCCTGCGTTGCGATAGGCCCCGCCTTCATCGCTCTGGATCCGTTGGCGCAAGGCCCATTTTCCGATGTCACGCGCCTGCTCTGGCAAGATAGCCGCGGGATCGGGCCCGTGATAGCCAACCTGTTACCGCTCATCTTGCAGCTCGTCTTTTGCTTCGGCCTCGTGCGCGGGCGCATCACCGCCTGGAGGCTCGCGGTCTTATCGCAGGTAGCGGCCCTTGCCCTGCTTGCCTATAGGCTTTCTTTCCTCCCCGAGCTCATCCCTGTCACGTTGCCTTGGCTTAGCGTGCTCGCAATCCTGCTCATTAACCGGCGGCTGTTTCCCACCCACGAAAACCGGGCCTATCTCCTGCACACCGCTCTGTTAAGCGCTGGCATCGCCGCATGTGGATCGGTGCTCTGGATTCTCATCGCGCAGCTGCACGCCCCGCTGCCGAACGTGCTCGCTGAAACCCCGTTGCGCTTCCTGCCCACCGTGGTGGCCCTGATACTTCCCCACCACGTAATCCCCACGTCCTCCCTCGCCTGGTTCCTTTACGAGTGGATAGGAAACGCCTTTTGGATCTTCGTGGCCTTCCGCCTCTATCGCGGTTTCTCCCGGCCCACCGATCCAACGAATGAGGCAGATCTCCGCACCGCGCGCCGCCTGCTTGAATCCGGCACCGGCGACCACCTTTCCTTTATGACGCTGTGGAAATCCAATCGCTACTTTTTCCACGGCGATTCCTTTGTGGCTTACCGCGTCTCCAACGGTGTCACCCTCACCCTAGGCACGCCCGTGGGCAGCGATATCAGCGCCGAATTCGCAGCCTTCGCCGCCCACCAAGGCTGGGCCGTGGCCTGGTATTCCGTCAACGCGGACTTCGCCGCCGCCCACCCGGAGCTCAAGCGCGTCCACGTTGCCGAAGAGGCCGTCTTGCCCTGCCGCACAGAGTTCAAGGGAAAGAAATTCCAGAACGTGCGCACCGCCCGCAATAAAGCAACCAAGGAAGGAATTCGCACCCGCTGGACCAGTTGGGCTGAACTCGACCTGACCACCATCGCCAAGATCACCGCGCTCAGCGAGGAATGGGTAGCAGAAAAGGCGCTGCCCGAAATGGGATTTACCCTCGGCGGGCTAGAAGAAATGAAAGTCCCCGGCACTCGCCTGCTGCTTGCCGAAGCCCAGGACGGCACCCTCCACGGCGTCACCAGCTGGATGCCCGTCTTCGAAAACGGCTCCATCGCGGGCTATACCCTCGACGTCATGCGCCGCAACGAGCACGGCTTCAAGGGAGTTATGGAACTGCTCATCTCAGAAGCCTTGCTCATCGCAAACGCCGAGGGCTGTGCCTGGATCTCCTTATCCGGCGCCCCTCTGGCCGGGCAAGCACCGTCGCCCTCCTGGCTCGACAATCTCTTGCAGCGCCTAGGCAATGAGGTCGAGCCCTTCTACGGATTCCACAGCCTGGCGGCAAGCAAAAAGAAGTTCCAGCCCGAAGAGCACCCATGGTTCCTGTGCTACGACGACGAGCTGAAACTTCCTAATATCGGTCTAGCGACGATGCACGCCTACCTTCCAGACCTCAAGACCACGGATGCGGTCAAGGCCTGGATATCCAGGCATTAATCCGCAATCGCCTCCAGCGGCGGCGTCTTTGCCGCGCGTTGCGATGGCCATACCGCTGCAATGATGCCCACAACTGCGGATCCCAGCAGCATGGTTACCAACATGCCCCACGGAACCTCGGCGCCGCCAAGGCCCTGATCATTCAAGATCTCAATGAAGGACCAGCCCAAGCCGAGGCCAATGAGAATTCCCATGATCGCACCAAAGAGCGAAATCTGGACCGACTCCAGTGTGATCATCCTGCGGATTTGGCGGCGCTGCGTACCCACCGCACGCAACATGCCAATCTCCTGGCGGCGTTCGATAACACCCAAGGTCAAGGTATTGACAATACCCAGTACCGCGATGATCACGGCTAGTGCGAGAAGACCGTAGAGAATGGCCAGCATCTGGTCGATGAAGCCAGCGGCCTGACCCGCGTATTCCTTACCGGTATTGACCTGCACCACCACGAGATCCTTGACGGCATCCTCGAGGTTATTGCGCAGCTCTTCCTTGTCATAGCCTTCTTGACCTAAGACGCCCACCATCTGCACGGAGAATTCACCGTCAGCGGCGACCTGTTCTGCCACGTCCTGCGAAACCACCATATTTTGAATGGTCTCGATGGGTTCAAAGGTACCGACCAGTTTCGCTTCCGCAGTCTTGCCCGGCTCGCTCCCGGTGACCTCGTAGGTCTCTCCTACCTTCCAGCCATTTTCTTTGGCGAAGTCTTCCGTGGCGGCAAAGCCACCTTCAATATTGGCATCGCCTTCCACCATGTTCATCGCCAGCATCGAGGTAGGGTCAGCATCCACCGTCACGGTGAACAACCCGCCGCTACCAAAGTCCAAGGAGGCCTGACCGTCCACGGCAACCGGCGCCGAGCCGACGGTAATGACCTTATCCACACCGTCTGCCTCTGCGGCACGCGCACCGGTTTCCTTCGGCGTCGGGAAGTTTCCGGAGCTTGGTCCGGACAAAATATAGTCCGACGTAATAGTTTGGTCCACCGTATCCGAGATGGAAGCCTTCATTGTCTGTCCCAGCATGCCGATGCTCGTGACCAATGCCACGCCCAAGGTCAGGGCAAAGGCCGTGGCGGCGGTGCGGCGCGGGTTACGCCGCGAGTTGGTAGCAGCCAGCTTGCCGATGGACCCGAATGGTGCACCGATAGCCCTGCCCAGCGTTGGCACCAACGGCAAAGAGAGTGCGGGCCCGGCCAGGAAGAAACCAATAATCACTCCGACGGCGCCGAGGCCAACGAGAATGGCGCGGACGTTCGTTTCGGCATCGCTAAGCACGCCTGCAAACGCCGCGATAATGCCGCCAATCATGATGATGGCACCGAAGATCGTGCGCACCTTTAACGAAGAGCCGGAGGCCGACTCCGTCGTGCGCATCGCCTCAACCGGTTCCACAGCACCCGCGCGCCGCGCCGGAGCCCACGCGGAGACCACGGTGACAATCGTGCCCAAAATAATGGGGACCACCACGGCCGACACGCTCAAGCCCAAGCCACCGCCGATGTCCATCCCATTGGCGCCCATAACCGCCTTGATAACGGCGACCAATCCCACGCCGGCAAGAACGCCGACGATGGAGCCCAGCACACCAACGATAACGGATTCCACCACAACGGAATTGGCGATCTGGCGACGCGAAGCGCCCAAAGCGCGCAGCAGAGCAAACTCCTTGATGCGCTGGGCCACAATCATGGAGAACGTATTGGCAATAATAAAGGTGCCCACCAACAAGGCAATCAGACCAAAGGCAACGAGGAAGTAGTTCACAAACTTCAATGCCTCAGTCATTGCTTCACTGGTTTGCTCTGCCAGGCGCTCACCGGATTCGACTTTGATGTCGAACTTGTTATTGAGGTCATCGACAAGCGCATTCGCATCCACGCCATCAGCAGCAGAGACCTTCAGCTGGGAGGGATCACCAAAGCGTTCTAGGTAATTCGCCTCGTCCATGCGCAGCTCGATGCTATCGCCCTGCTCTACCGGCGGTTCCGCGATACCCGCGACCTTAACCTCGTCCTGGCTATCCGGATGAACCACCACAAGCTTCTGTCCAACGGAAATATCGTATTTCTCCGCAGCAGAGGAATTGATCGTTACCTCATCTAAGGCTTGCGGCTCATTGCCTTCAATGAGCTCACTAGCGCCGCCGACGGTTTTATCCGCAGGATAATACGGCACGAGGCTCGCAGTACCGCTCTGAGTTTGGAAGGCCTCCGAGTTTTCATCGGCAACAACTACCGTCTGCGAGTCAGCGACGTTGATGTTTTTAACCTCGGGATCATCAAGCAGCTGTTGGCGCAGCACTTCATCCAGCTTCTGGTCACTATCGTCATTCTCACTGACCACTGCGTCTACACCGCGGAATTGGTTATCCACCGCGGAATCAAAAGTGGCCTTTAATGAGTTAGTGAACATGAAAGAGCCAGCAATAAAGGCGGTGCCTAAAACCACCGCCAAAATTGTCAGCCCAAGGCGCAACTTATGCGCCAAAATATTGCGCACGGATACCCTGCGCATTGCGTTTCCGCGTGCCATTTAACCCTCAATCTCTGCCATTACATTGTGAATGGCCTCCATCGTTGGATCCTGCAGTTCATTAACGAGCTTGCCATCAGCAAGGAAAACAACGCGATCGGCATAAGACGCCGCTTTAGCATCATGCGTCACAATAACCACAGTCTGGTCATCCTGGTCCACTGCAGTCCGCAGAATATCCAGCACCTCAGCCGAGGAATTGGAGTCCAAGTTACCCGTAGGCTCATCTCCAAAAATAATCTCCGGCCGCGACACTAAGGCGCGAGCACAGGCCACACGCTGCTGCTGACCACCAGACAATTCCGCCGGACGGTGCTCCAACCGCTCCGCCAGCCCCAGGCGACGCGTGACTTCCTCGAACCATTGCTTGTCGACGTCCTTACCCGCAATGTCAGTCGGCAGCGTAATGTTTTCCGCCGCCGTCAAGGTAGGGACCAAGTTGAAAGACTGGAAAATAAATCCCAGGCGATCACGACGCAGCGCCGTAATGTCTTTGTCATTGAGGTGGGACATATCGGTATCTCCGATAAACGCCGACCCAGAAGTAGCAGAGTCTAATCCTGCCATCGTGTGCATCAACGTAGATTTGCCCGAACCCGAGGGGCCCATAATGGCCGTGAATTGGTTCTGTCCAAACTCAATAGAAACGTGATCAAGGGCGATAACAGCCGTGTCATCGCTTCCGTATTGCTTAAACAAGTCAACGGCGCGTGCCGCGGCATCAGTCATAAAGCGTGTTCTCCTTGTAAATGGGAAATTACCTCTCTATATAGTAACCCGCTTATTCGCAGTCTCTCATCATCCCATGGGCTGATTTGGGCGTATTGGTGTGGTGGTGTTGGGTTGGTGGGGTTTATTTTTTGTTGTTGTGTTTGTTTCTTTTGTGGTTGAGGAATTGTGTCCAGGTGTAGTGCCAGTGTGTGTTTGTGGTGGCGAGTGGTCCTTTCGGGTGGTCTGTTTGGTAGGTTCCGTCGGTGTGTAGCCAGGCGATGGTGCCGGTGATTGGGTCCATGTGGGGTTGCCCGCAAATCGTGGACACGTAGTTAAGCTGCTTAGGGGTTAAGCAGCGGCCTTCTTATTACCATTTTGATCAGCGAGCTGGGCTTCGAAATCGACGGGGCTTACCATCCCGATGGACGAGTGGCGACGGCGCCGGTTGT